>JAFAHT010000564.1 GCA_019237095.1 Planctomycetaceae bacterium | reverse complement strand
GGTCTTTCCCGGCGCGGTGGACGACGCGGTGAGCGCCTACAGAGCATTGCTAGAGAGCAAGATCAGCGCGCAGAAAATCGTCATCGCCGGAGATTCGGCCGGAGGCGGCTTGACGGCGGCGACAGCGCTGGCGTTGAAGGCGCTCGGCTTGCCTCAGCCCGCTGGCCTGTTTTGCATTTCCCCATGGGCGGATCTTTCGCAGACCGGCGCGAGCTACGCTGCCAACGCCGAGCGCGATCTCATCGTCGACCAGACGGCGCTCGACCAATGGGCCAGGCTCTATCTTTCAGGACAGAGCGCGAAAAACCCGTTGGCCTCGCCGGTGCACGGAGACTTCTCCGGGCTCGCGCCGATGCTCATTCACGTCGGATCGGATGAAGTGCTCCTGTCCGACTCGACGCGGCTTGCGGAAGCCGCCGGAATGGCGCGCGTTCCCGTCGAATTGTTGATCGCGCCCGACATGCCGCATGTCTGGCATTTCATGTGGGCCCAGCTGGCGCCGGCGCGTGAAGCGATCGCGCGCGCGGGCGCGTGGATGAGATCCCGCGCGGCATGAGGCGTCGGCGCGCGTGGACAGACGCGTCCCGGGAGAATTGAACTGGCCGACGCAGCATCGGTTTCGAGTGTTTCGCAGGGCGAACGATCCCAGGCTCTGGTCGTTCCTGGCCAGGAACCGACGGGGGACGGTGAACGAGGTTCCCAAGGAACGCAACGCGATGAATAGACGCGAGTTGCTCGGGGCGGTCGGGGGGATGGGGGCGGGCATGACGCTCGGCGGCGCGCACGTCTTCGCCCACAGCCACGGCAAGACGGCCGACCACGAGATGATGGCCCCGCTGGGCAACCACCACCTCCACTTCTGCGGCATCCATTGCGCCAAGAAAGACCCATTGGGGCATCGAGAACTCATTGCATTGGCAGTTGGACGTCACCTTCCAAGAGGATCACAGTCGGGTCACCCGGCGGAACGCGGCTGAGAACCTGGCAATGCTCCGGCGGCTGACCTTGTCGCTGCTGCACGCTCACCCGGCTAAGCTGAGCATCGCCAAGAAGCGCTTCGCCGCCGCCTTGGACCCAAGTTTTCTCGAAGAAATCCTGCGTGGCGACGGCATCTTGGAGAAGGCGTGACGCGTAGGCCCTGCGTCGGGACGCTTCCGACTCATTCCCTCGTCAACTACGCGATGGAGGTGGGCGCGAAGAGGGCTTCCAATAAAATACGTGCATGTCTTCTTGGACGAATGGTCGGGGCAGGGACCGGGCAATTGCTTCCGGCGGCGGGAAGGCCGCGTCTTTAGGCTCGGCCGCAGTTTGATCGCGCGTAGGGTCTACAGGTCGGAACGTTGCGCGCCTCGGTCACATCGACCGACGCATCGACCGGTGCCGCCCTCGCGCGGTCCGAAGGTATGGACGCGGCCAGTCATAGTCTCCGGTGGAAGCCACGAAGCCACGGCATCCCGATCGAGGAACGCCTGATAGACGGCCTTGCGCAGCACCTTGATAATCCTTGAAACCCGTGTGCTCGCTAACTTGGTGGATGGCTCCGTCATGTTTGCGGGTCTCCCGCTGACCGTTGCGCCGCCGCATGATCGACGACATGATCCTCTGAACCCAGGGCAGAGGAGCCATATCACGTGCTATATACATGCCGCATTATAATCTGATGAATGCGCCTGTTGACTTAACGAGATGGGTATAATGGCGAGAATGGGGGTGATAGGTTGACTTTTCCGATAGCAATCCCTCTGGAGCCAGTCTCCCCGGCGCAAGGGTGCTGGCGCTCACTACTTGCTCTGCTAGCATCGATCCTGGCGAGGTCGTACGCCGCTTGACAGAGAAATGGCGACGGCCAGTCTCGGGCTCGATGACCCTCGCTCGGTCTCCCTCCACTGGGACGGCCGCGATGCGTTCCAAAAGGTAGGATGACAGGTTGATTCGTATCCTAGCTTGGCGACCGTGCCTCGACGTTCTCGTTTGGGCTGCTGGAGAATTCCTGGTTCCTCGAGGGGTCCTGGTCGAGTTGCCGCTGTTGCTGGGGATCGTTTAAGCCCAATACCGTTCGTTAAGTAATAACCACTGTCTCAGCAAAGGTTTTCTTCAAGGGCGGTCGGCCCCGATGTTCCGGGCGCTTCTTGGCGAACTTGGACATCTTGCGCTTGACTACACGCGGGTTGACTCGATTGCGGCGCGGCTCGACCCGCTCCTGAACCAACTCCGCCAGCAGCAGGTCATACCATTGGTCCAGACGCTGTGGTGTGGTGCTGTCGCACTCCGGCAGCCGCGCCTGCAGGATTTGCAGGCAACCCGTGAACGACAACCGGTCGACATCGAGATTCTCCCGCTGGGCTGCCTCCAGCATCAGTGCTCGCACCACGAAGTGGCCAAGCGACAAGGCGTACAACTCCTGCCCCACACCCTCAGGCGTCTGGCTGCGCAAGTGCGTGGGCTTGGTCGGGCGCCGGGGATCCTGGTGCGTCTTCTGCTCGTCAACGACGAGTTCTTCTTCCCAACGCTCATGGTAGTAACACGCCAGTTCCAAAGCCGGGAACAGCGTGTGATCGAACAAGTTCGTCGCCAAACGATGGGTCTCGCCATGGCCGGTCCGCTCTGGGTCATTCAGCGTGTACTCGATCACCCGCACGATGATGCCGTCGCGGTCCTTGTCTCGATTCTGCGGCGAGGGATAAATCTTGGCCAGAAACGAGCCATCCGGCAACCGTTGGATCGACCGCAGGATCAAATTGCCTTTCAGACGAATCAGGAGTTTGGTGCCCCGCGCGTCCAGTTTTTTCCAATGTGCGTAGCTGAAAAAGCCGCGATCTTCCAGCAGCAAGGCGTCGGCCGGAAGGTGGTCCCAGAGTTGCTCGACCAGTTTTTGTTCGCTGTCGTGGTAGCCGCCCACGGCCATGGCGACTTCGACGTGCGTACCCAGTTCCACTAGCCTGGATGCCCATGCAAAGGTCTGGACGTAACTTCCGAGAAAGATTACTCTTGAGAAAAGCTCGGTGAGACCACAGAACCGCGTTAGGTGCTCGGCTTTTCTGATGAACCGTTCTCCACGGACACACCTCGCTAACCCCTTTCGCGCAACATGTCAGAATCCTCGGGAAAAACGAGATTCTCGCACGGACCCCAAAGCGACTGACACTTTGGCAACCGGTACATCAGTGCGGCGATTCCGATACGTCTCCTCGCAGCGGATTCCTCGAATTTCAAGGGTGATCGAGGCGGCTCCTGGGCGGTTTTGTTAGGTCGCAACCCCCGCATGGGCATCTAGGCTAGGCTGACCTTGCGGACTTGCGGGAAGGCGCTGTCGCCGCGGCCGCCGCTACTGCGACCAAAGTGCGCTTCGTTGGCCGACGTGTCAGGCACATCCAGGACGGTGCCGTCGATGCCCATCAAGCGCAGACCGTGATAGAAGGTGCCTGGCGTCTGCGGCGTGGCCAGCGGTTTGACCACCAGGTCAAAGACGCGTTGGACCGGCTCCACCCCCAGGCGCTGTCGCGCCTCGCACAGATTGCTGCGCGCGGGCGTTTTGTCGCCCGGTTGCATACGCCGCGCGTGTTTGAAGACCTGACGAATGGGCAGATCGGTGAGCACGCCCATGGCCAACACCACCCAGAGCATGACACGGTGCGACAACTTGCAGGCACGTTGCCCGGCCCGGCCTGTGTCCAACAGAGCTTGTTCCATAACCGCAGGCGAGATAACCTTACTCAGGCCCGCCAGCCGATCCACAACGGTGAGCGCATCCGGTGTCGGGTCCAAGCAGCTTCCTTGCCGCGTCATCGTCATAGCCTCCTTGAAACCAGCCCTGTGTAGGTCGTTAAACAATTTCACAAACCAAACTGTAGTAAGGACTTCAGGAATATAATCGTGAAATGTGAATACGCTTCACGTTGGAATCTCACCGATTTCCCAATGGGAGAGAAGGGTGTCAAGAGCGGTTTCTTCACGATTCTTCCCATAATGACTTATCCCATTGCCTTAGTTCTCCCAGCTTACCGGGTAACCATCAAATCATATGCACCTAGTATACATACCCCAATCTACACAGGGCTGCCTCCTTGAAACCTGGGTCCTACACACACCCAAGGTTACAGGAGGCTATGACTTGCGCTAAGACGAACGGTATTGCGTTTAAGCCTCCTGGGGCCGCGCGATCTTCGGTGCCGCGATCAGCCGCTCGTGGATGATGGTTTCGGAGAGCGGCTCACCCTGGATCGGAACCGGCGTGAAAGGCTCGCGTGGGGGCATGATTTCGCTTAGAGTCTGTCCCATAAGTGGTATTACGCAACACTACGGTAGCGGAATTCGGGTTCCGTCTCGGAGGGCTCCAGGCGATGGGCCATCAACTGGATCATGGCCAGCTTGATGAATGACTCCGAGGATAGTGTACTCTTCTCGTGGTCC
>JAFAHT010000506.1 GCA_019237095.1 Planctomycetaceae bacterium | reverse complement strand
TATCCGCCTCGTGGTTCATGGTGCACTCAACCCAGGTGCTCGGTCTCTCCAAGATGAGTCATTTTCTAAGAACGCAGTTCCGGCTCATCGCGTGACGGTCAGGGATAGTTCGGACGAGGCCGAATGGTTGGCGACCAGGTCGGTCTGTGTCAGGCGGAGACGATAGTCGCCGGCAGGTAGGGTCTGGGGTAGGGTGATCCGGTAATTGACGTAATTGTCACGGCGGCGGCTGCGGCACTGATCCTCGGCCTCGCCCAGCGACTGCTCCCAGACCTTGGTGCCATCTCTGGCCGAGATGAGCTCGACCCGCGACGACAGCCGGGAGACGTAGCTCGTGTCCCTGGCCTGGTAACGCAATCCGGTGAGCTCGCAATAGATGAGAAAAGGCTGTCCCGCCCGTAAGCCAGAGGCCGGCAACGGCTCGAACGATCCAAACCCGCTCACCTTGCGACAGAGCCGCGGCTCGGAGACACAAAACGGCACTCGATCTTCGAGGGCGAGCACCGTGGATCGGATGTCGGCGGAACGGGTGGAGTCGTCCTTCGCGGAGTTCTTGACGGCATCGGCGATTGTGTTCACGGCACGCTGGAACAGGGCCTGGTTCGCGGGCTTCGCCGCCTCGCTGGCCAGCCAGTCGACCACCTGGGCGCGAACCGGCGGCACCGTCGCGACGTCTCCTGAACCCGACCGACTGGCCGGGTCCGCAAGAGGGGCAGTGGTCCTTGGCGGCTCTGACCTGGACTTCAATCCCGCGGGCGAAGGCGTCGATACCTGCGCCTGTCCGGAAGCAGAAAGCTTGAAGGTCCGCACCGTCTCTTTGTTATCTTTCGTGGACTTTCTGGGCCCTGCGGCCAACACTTTGCTGGGCACATCCGGCTGGCTCGCCACTTTGGTGGAAGACGGCAGCTCACGGGCGGCAGTCGCTTCGCGGTGGGCCTGCTCGACCGCTTCCGCACGCTTGAGCGCGGCATCCAGAAGCGGTGTGGGGACCGGAGCGGCCGGCGCTGACATTGATTCGGTTTCCGGCCCCTTTTCGGGGACGGGCGCGACCACGGTTCCTGACCCATTTTCGGGGACGGGGAGCAACTGGGGGATCTCGGGCTGTGCGGCGGACGGGGACGACTCGGGAGCCGTTCCGTTTGCCAGCCTCTGGAACGGAGAGGGGCGGCAACCGGCGGAAACAGCCATGAGAGCGACGCAAGCCAGCACCATGGCGGTGTGCCGCGCTTCGCGACCACGCGACATCGAGCAACCCTCGGATTCAAAAGCTGAGATTCTGCAACCCCGTGTTCCGGACGACACCGGAACCACGACATGAGACAGGATGTGTTCGAAGCATCGATTTACCTCAACCCGGCAAATCGGGCAAGGTCAAACTCGAGTAGCAGGAACACCTGCAAGGAGACCTTGCGCGGCAGACTCAGACGTCTCTTGCCAGGCTCGCAACCCGGACAAGGAGTGCGCGGTGTGCCAGTCGTGCCGCGACATCCAGCTTCCGGGCCGAGTCAAGGGCGACGGGGCGGAACTGGATCTGGTCGCCGGGGGAGAGCTGGCCCACGCGGTCGAGATCGGCCGAAATGACGTGCGCGACATGAGGGTAGCCGCCCATGGTCCCACACGCCACGCCAAGGATGATGAGCTGTCCTCCGGCGACCTGGATGGCGCCCGGGGCCACAGGTGAAGACAGCCGATCGGGCTGCGACATGAACTCAAGGGAAGGCCCCTCCAGGCGCAAACCCATGCGGTTGCTCCGCGATCCGACGCGAAAACGGCCCTGCGTCCAGAAGTCGAGGGCGATCATGGCACCGTCTTGCGGACCCTCGATGATCCGGAAGGGCTGGGCTGCGGGATCGCTCCAGGTTGGCTCGCTGGGATGACGGGTGGGTAAGATCGCGGCCGAGGTATGCAGGAAATCGCCACGTCGTAACGGCTGCTCGGACGAGCGGCTGCCCAGCCGCAAGGGCGTCTGGAATCCTCCTCGGACCGCCAGGTAGGTTCTCGCGCCGTCGAGCGTTCGCCCCAGCACCAGGCGCTCACCGGCATGGAGCGAGCAGCTCGACGGCATTCGGACCCGACGCGAACTGCCGTCCGTGGCGACGACCGATGCCTCGATCGGCGCTCCGGCGAGGGCGATCCCCACGCTTCCCAGTGCCTCGAAGATACCGCCTCGCAACGTCAGCTCCAGGACCGCGCACTCCGACCCGTTGCCGACCAGGGCATTGGCCAGGTCGGCTGCGCTGCGGTCGAATGCCCCACCGGCCGGCACTCCCCACTCCCGGTAGCCGACGCGCCCGGTGTCCTGCACGGTCGTCCAGAAACCAGAGTCAATGACCATCAAGCCCATGGGATCTCGCTGCCGTCAGGTCAGGAAGCTCCGGATCGCGATCCCGTTGCGGCCGAGGATCCGCCGGATGAGATCAGCATTCGCCACCGCCCCTGGCTCATCGCCGTGTACGCAGAGAGTTGCCACCCGTCCCTCCTCGACCAGCCGGATGACCTGGAGCTCGATCTCGTCCGGGTCGTGAAGGACCGCACCTGGCTCGGTGCGAGGAACTAGCGCGTCTGGGGCGCGATAGCGGCGGTCGGGAAAGCCTTCGGGGATGTAGCGAACGCCCTGTTCCCTGGCCAGCCGCTCCAGGAGCGTGCCCGGCTGGCCCAGCAAGGGAATATCGAGGCGCCCGGCCGCCAGGAGGACGCCTTGTGCTACCGGCTCCTGAGACTGAGCTTGGTTGTAGAGCGCGCCGTGGGGTTTGAGAAAACGTATAGCTAAATCCACTTCGCACGCCAATATCCGGAGCGTTTCCACCTGCTCCAGTATCAGACGCTCGACTTCCCCGGTCGTCACCACGTGCTCGCGCCGGCCGAACCCCTGCCGATCGGCGAAGCCGGGATGGGCACCAATGACGACGGCGCAATCAGCCGCCGACCGCAGCGTCTGGCGAATCGATGCGGGATCGCCGGCATGGGCACCGCAGCAGATGCTTGCGGACGTTACCCGTTGCAAGAGGTCCCGGTCGCTCTGGCAACCCTCGCCAAGGTCCGCGTTCAGGTCAATGGCTCGCCCTGGCGAGTCAGTCCGCGACTCCAAGTTGTTCATCACGCCTGGCCTCGAATTCCCTGAGCTCGATTGGCTGGAACTGGATCCGGTCGCCGGCCCGGATCGCGAAGAACCCCTGTTCAACATCGACGATCTGCAACGGAGTACGGCCCAGCAGGTGCCAGCCACCGGGCGATTCGCGGGGATAGATTCCTGTCTGGCGCCCCGCGATCGCCACCGAGCCGGCCGGCACCTTGAGCCTGGGTTCGTCCCGCCGCGGCAGCCCGCTCAGCTCTTCAGGCAGGTAGCCGGCGTAGGGAAAACCCTGCAAGAAGCCGATGGCGAAGACATCGTAAACGGTGGCCGTGTGCAGCGCGATCACCTCCGCGGAACCCAGTCTCAGCCTGCTGGCCACCGGCTCGAGGTCCGGACCGTCGTAGAGGACCGGAATCACCACGAGCCGGCCTTCGATCGCGGCTTCCGGTCCGGCCTCCAGCGAACCAAGCCGCGATTCCAGTACGTCCAGGTCAGTCTCATCCGGGTCGGCGAAAACCGCGGCCGAGCGATAAGCCAGAACGACGTCCGTCACCCCGCGCAGCCCCGCAGCGCGGACAGCCACGACCCACCGGGCCGCCTCGCGTTCGGTGGCGAAATGCGCCAGGAATGCCCGATCACTGAGCGGCTCCAGAGCAATCATCATGACGGCCTTCGCAACGGGCGAGTCCCTTCGGCTGGCGCCGGGATCTGAAATGCCGCTTGACTCTTGAACGAGAAACCAGGTGCTTCATGGGATTCCCTCCAGCTCGCGGACCGCTAGAATCATGATAGCCGCTTCCAGTGTATCCCGTAATGGAGACGAGGATCATCATGATCTGTGGGGACCGACAACCCGGTAAACCGTGAGCCCCGCGAACGCACTCATGCTGCGGATTTCGAACACGTCCGCCAAGGGCAACCTGGCGACTCGCTCCTTGGTCCCGACTGCCACGTAGACTTCGCCGCTTGGCTCGTTCCCTGGTCTGGCGGAAACCGCGTCCTCCAGGGGGACGATCCGGCAGCGCCCGGGGAGATAATAGCGGGCGGTTTGGATCTCCGTGTTTCGGACGGGGTCTGAGGATTTCACAAACACCGTGACCTTGGTACCGGGGCTCCGGGCCATCCGCGCCGCCAGCTCGGTCGAAAACGCCCTCCAATCGGCCTTCAGTCCCGGTGCGTAAACCGTTGCACCCAGTTCCAGCACGATCAAAAGGGCGAGTGCGACCGCAACGCAGGCACGAGTGAGCAGCGGAAGCCGGGCGAGACCTTGGGCCACCAGGATCAAGTAGGCGGGCGTGGTGTAAAGCGTGTACCGGGACGGTCCGAAGACGGGGTTTCCGAGCCAGGAATACGCGTACAGTAGCGTCGGAGGCACGACGAGCCAGAGGACCAGGCATGCGGGTCCGGACCAGTCCGAGTATCCCGCGAAGACACCGCGGCGAAGTAGGAGCCCGAAGCCAATCAGGATCAGGAGCCCGAGCAGAACGACGGAATTGCCACCGATGAACCCGATCGGCGTCCCGATCAGAAACTTCAAGGGCAACCGGCCTGAGAGGAACTCGGGATCGTGGTCAAAATAGTGCCGGATCCAGGGCGCCGCCAGCAGTAACGCCGCCAGATGAACCCCCAACCAACGCTGCCGGCGGTCAAAGAACTGGCGGACGAAGAGGAAGGATCCCAACCCCAGCGTTGCGGCCATCAGCAGGCCCAGCGGATGACAGTAAACCAGGGCGGCCAGGCACAGCGCGTAAGCAATCGACTTACCGTGGGAGGACGATTTCCGGAGCGAGAAGAGCAGTCCCCAGCACAGGCAGGCGATCATCACCAGCAAGGCGTACATCCGGGCCTCGCGGGAATAGTAAACAAGCGGCGGGCTGATCGCCGCCAGCCAGGCCGCCCAGAGGCCGGTAGCCCTGTCAAAGACCAGGAGCCCAATCCAGTAGACCAGGCCGACGGTGACGATTCCGCAAACCACGCTCAAGGACCGGCCTGCGGCTTCGGACGAGCCGAACAGCCCGATCCAGCGCTGAAGCAAGAGCGGATGCAACGGCGCGCGGGTCGCGTCGATCTGAAACAGCCGATCGAAGAGCGTGGCGGGCGTTGGAGCCGTGGCCAGCCGCATGGTCACGATTTCGTCATACCAGAAACTGAGCTGACCCAGCTTGCATGCGCGGAGTCCCGCCGCCAAGGCCAGGATGCCGCCAAAGATCACCATCCCGGTTATTTCCTGGCGCGGGCCCGGATGGCAGAATCGCTCCTCACCGGCCGTCATCGTTTCTAGCCTTTGGGTACCGCTTCTGGACAGAAGGGCCGCGGTCATTCAGTTCGGCCGTTCATGGCCTCGGGCGATTCTCGGGATCGGGGCGGACCAGGCCATTCCGCGGGCGCTGTGGCGGATGGCGCTGGAGTTCGAGGTAATCGAGGAGATCGTTCTTGAGGTCTCCATGCGAATCGAACGTCCGCGTCCGCTGCTGGATCGTTTTGTGCCAGAGAACCTCGGCCGCCTCGCCGCACAAGAAGCAGCCGGCCAGGGTCAACGTCACCAGCCAGCCCGAGCGGCGGCCGATGGCCGCCACGCCCTCGGACAGCAACCAGAGAAACGTGGGCACGAGAGCCAGCAGCAGCCGGCCGTGAAAAGGATATTGATGAAGCCCTGAGGCCGCGAGGGCAAAAAAGAGCGGGGAGATCACCAGAAAGAGACCACCCGGCCAGCGCCTGCCCAGGGACAGGCAGCCGATCAGTGCCAGGATCGAGGCCAGAACCGCCGTGTAAGGCAGGGTCAGCGGCGTGAGGATGCTCGCGGGATTGATGAAGACATTGGCGATCGACTCGGCCAGCAGGGAAGCGTCAGTCAGCGAGCGGGGCGGCACGGGGAGAAACGCGAAGTTCCACCAGACCCAGAGGAAGTCGCGCCGGTTCATGATCGACCGAGAGAGCAGGAAGCAGCCGGCAAAGCTGATGAGCCAGGCCAGGCAGATGCCCGTCGTCATGGCTGTTTTTCGCCAGTCTTTACGAAGTGCCTCGGTCACGAGGAGGTGCAGGCCGACCCCGGCGAGAATGAACACGACCGTGAATGAGAACCAGGGCGCGATCAAGCCGAAGATCGCCAGGGCCTTGTAGCGCCGACCGCTCGGCTCCTCGGGCGGCTGGGGTGCGGCCAGCAAAAGCGCGGCCAGCGCCGTCATCAGGTCGCAGGAGTACTGCTTGATCTCGGCCGAATAGTAGAGCAGGTGGTCTCCCAGGGCCAGAAGTCCGACGGCGAGCGGCACGGCGCGGCGGTCGAGGTAGCGCCGCGCGGCACTTCGCATCAGGAACACCGAGGCAATCCCGCACAAGAGCGGAAAGAACCGTCCCGTCACCCTGACGTCCAGCGGCAGTTGGACCAGTAGCCGCTCGATGGCCAGGAACCCCGGCGGGGCCATCTGGTCCCCTTCGAGATGGCGGAAATCGAAGATCGCGCGGCCGGCCACGTTCTCCAACAGAGCGCTCTCGTCCATGTAAAGCGAGCGGAATTCGAGATACTCCCAGACCCGCAGAATCACCCCGAGTGCCACTGCCAGCCAGGTCAGGTTCTCGCACGTCAGCTCCAGGTTCCACGAGCCGGCGATCCTGCTGAGCCGCCGCTGAAGAGCCGACCCACTGCCGGTCTGTTCGGCTGGTCCGCCATCCATCACCGCTGTCTCTCCGTGACGCTGGGCCCGAGGGAAAATGGGGTTGAGCTGTACCCCACCCATCCAGCGCGGGGAAAGTCGAGGTTGAGCGGGTCCATTCGTCCGGTTATTTTACAGCACTGAGAACCCAGGTCGATGAGCCTGAGGTCAAGGATCTTCCGAGCCGACGAGCCGAAAGGGGCCGCAGATGGGTATGTTCGCGGGGAAAAAGGGCATGGTGCTGGGCGTTGCCAACGATTTCAGCATCGCCTGGGCTATCACGCGGAAACTCCTGGACGAAGGGGCGGAGATCGGGTTCACGCACTTGCCCGGCGAGAAGATGGAGCGGCGGGTCCGCAAGCTCGTCGAACCGATCGGGGCCAAATTGCTCGCCGCTTGTGACGTTCAGAAAGACGAGGATATCGCCCGCACCTTCGACCAGGCCGGCCAGACTTACGGCGCACTCGACTTCGTGCTGCACTCGATCGCTTTCGCCCCCATCGACGATATCAAATGTAATTATGTGGATTGTAGCCGCGAGGGTTTCAAGACCGCGATGGATGTCAGTGTGTACTCGCTGGTTGCCGTCGCGCGGCAGGCTGCGAAGGTCATGCCCGAGGGCGGATCGCTGCTCACGCTGACTTACTTCGGCGGCGAGCGCGTGGTCCCGGGCTACAACCTGATGGGCGTGGCCAAGGCCGCGCTCGATGCCTCGGTGAAATACCTGGCCTATGACCTTGGCCCCAGGAAGATCCGGGTCAACGGCGTTTCCGCCGGCCCGGTGAAGACCCTGGCCGCCTCTGCCGTGGGCGATCACGACAATCTGGCCGGGCTGTACACCGCCGTTTCACCCCTGGGCCGCAATATCACTCGCGAGGAGGTCGGCGCCTCCGGAATGTTCCTGCTCTCTGACCTGGCGAGCGGCATCACCGGCGAAATCCTCCACGTCGATTGCGGCTACAACGTGATGGGCTCTCCAGGCCGTGCTATCGAGGCCGCGAAGGCGGGAGCCGGCTGACCTGGAGTTCTCCTCGAGTCCCTCACCCTGGCATGCTGCAAAGCTGGTTCTGAATCATCGCGGATCCGGGCAGGTCATCACGTCCGGTTGATGTTTAGGGGGACGAATCGTAAGCTCTAGAGTTACCGAGTTCGGTGACGCGTGACACCGCAGGCCACAGCTTACACCTGATGTGCAACCTACGTTGAGGACTAAACCGGATGGGGGCAAAGACTGTCAAGCGGTTGGCGATTCTGGTCACGACGATCCTCATTGCTGGATTGTCGATTTTCTTCCTCCAGAGATATGAAGTTGAAAGGATGGATCGGTCGGTGCTCGCTCGGGCCGCGCAGGCGGAAAAAGATGGGAACTTCGAGGAGGCAGCTCCGCTTTACCAGGAGCATCTCGAGGTTGCACCTGACGATTGGGAAGCGAAATTGAAGTATGCCGACGTCCTTCTAAAAGGACCCAAGGATGACGCTCGTCGGCAGCTGGCCGCTCAGCTCTATGATCAGTACGTCAATCGTTTTCCGGCCGACAAGAAAGCTTTCCGCCGCCTGGCCGAGTTGGAAGTTGAGACGGGCCGATATGACAAGGCTCGACAGCACCTCGAGATCCTCTTGAAATTTGAACCAGACGACGGTGCCCTCCGCTTCCTGCTCGGACGATGCCAGGAGGCGATGAATGAACCCGCTCGGGCGGTGGAATCATTCGAGCTTGCCATCAAGTATGACGCACCACAGCGTCCAGAGGCCGACTCGCGGCTAGCCACCCTTCTAGTCCGCCTCAACAAGGCGGGTGACGCGGATAAGGTCATCGAAACCATGGTGAAAGACCATCCGGAGAACTACCAGGTTTACCTGGAACGTGGGAGCTATCTTCGTCGGTTCGGTCGGACCCCCAAGAAATGGAAAGACGCCAAGGATGATCTCCAGCGCGCGCTCAAAATGGCCCCCAACGATCCCAAAGTGTACACGGAGCTGGCTGCGCTCGCGCGGTCATCAAAGAACCTTGAAGAAGCACGCCGGGTTATCGAAGACGGCCTCAAGGTCTTACCCAACGATCCCACGCTTCACCTAGAGCGGGCCCATGTGGAAATGTCTGGCCCGTCTGGCTCGATCGACAAGGCGATCACAAGTCTGCGCCACAGCTTGGAACTCCTTCCCGACGATAAAATGCTTCATTTTAACCTGGGCAGACTTCTGGCACAGCGTGGTGGAGATCCTGCCGAGCTCCTGACGCAAATTGGGGAACTGAAACGACTGAACTTCAGGCCGATATTGATCGGCTTGCTCGAAGCGCAGAATCTGATCAATTGCAAGGAATGGAGAAAGGCAATTTTATCCCTGACCAGACTCCAGCAGTTCGAGGAGCAGTCGGAGGATCTAAAAGCGCAGGTCCAGGATCTCCTGGCCCAGTGTTACCATCAACTCGGTGATCGTGATCGTGAGCTCGAAGCGTACAAGAGTTCCATCCGGGCCAACCCGAAGGATGTGCAGGCACGGTTGGGACTGGCCGCGAGCTTGGTGGCTCGGAATGATCTTGACGCTGGGATCAACGAATATCGCCAGCTCGTAGATGAGTTACAGCAAGAGCAACGTGAGGCGGAGCTACCTGCAATCCGCGGCCGGCTGGTCCAGTTGTTGATTGCGCGCAATCAACAACTGGCGGTGGCGCAGCGAGACTGGACTGAAGTGGAAAATCTGGTCAACATGGCCAAGAAATCCGCCCCTCAGTTCAACGAAGGGGTGATTCTCGAGACCGAATTGCTCGGGGCCCAAGGGAAGATTGCCGAAGCTCAAGACCTGCTGGAAAAGGCACGCTCGCGAACTCCTCTCGACGTCAATCTGTGGATCAAGTCGGCCGAGCTGTTGCGCCGGCAGCGAAAATTCGATGATGCCCGGAAGCTGCTGGATCAAGCTCAAAAGTCGCTCGGCGACAGCGTTGCGCTGCGGCTCGAGCGATCGCTGCTACTTCCGGTTGGAGGTGCCGATCTTCCCAAGGCGCTCGGCACGCTGGCTGAAAGTTCTGCCTCGTTTTCGGGCGCCGACCGCCGTCGCCTGCTCGAGGTGCTGGCCCAGGAAGCCGCTCGTCTAAGTGATCGCACCCTGGCCACCGATCTCTGGTCGCAATTGGCGAACCTTGATCCCAATGATCTCGAGCCTCAATTACACCTGCTCGACCTGGCTCTTCAAGGAATGAACAAAGCCGATATCGAGAATCGGCTCAATGAAATCAAGCGGATCGAGGGGGCCGATGGGTCAAACGGGAAGTACGGGGAAGCTCTGTATTTCATCTGGCAGTCCGCGAACACTACCGACCTGAAGGAGCAGGCAAACCTACGTAATACCGCTCGGTCGCTGCTCAACGACCTGAGGTCGCGGCGTCAGGACTGGCCGCGGATTCCTCGAACGCTGGCCGACCTGACGCTGGCCGACCTGTCCCAGCCGGATCTCAGCGACCGCGAAAAAAAGGACAAGCAATATGATGCCGCTAAACTGTATCTCCAGGCCATCGACCTGGGGTCAAGAGACCTGGACGTCATCCGTCGAGCCACCGATTTGCTCTACGTCACGAACCACGACGACGAGGTCATCAAGTTCTGGACTCAGTCTCCCATGACGAGCACCGCGGGCAGCGATCTGCTACGTCAGGTCTCGGCCGAGGCGTTCCGCAACCAAAAGTATAAGGGGGCACTCGAACTGGCGCGGAAAGCGAAAGCGGCCAATCCTGACGATTTTCGCGAGACTCTCTTTCTGGTTCGGATGCTGGTAGCCAATCAGCTGCAGGATGAGGCCGAGAAAGAACTTCGCGAGGCTGTCGACGCGACTCCGTTGGATTCCGCCCGTTGGATCGCCCTGGTTGATTTCCTCACCTTGACCAAGCAGTTGGAGAAGGCCGAGAAGGCGGTCCTTGGTGCCGAGTCGGCCCTCAAAGAAAAGCCTCTTGGTCCTGCCCAGTGCTGCGAAGTGCTGGGGCGAGCTTACAAGACTGCCGGCCAGGCTGACCAGAAATCCAAGTCTTGGCTTGAAAGAGCAGGCCGCTGGTACGCAAAGGCTAAGGCGGCCCAGCCCAATGACCTCATGGTAGTCCGTCAGTACTTCGATTACCTGTTCCGCTCCGGGCAGTTCAAAGAGCTGGAGTCACAGTTGAAGACGATCCCGGAGAACAACGACCCAAAGAACCCCGAGAAGAGGGCGTTGGCCAGGCACACTCTGGTCTTGACCTTGCTGGCGAGTGGGGACGCTGAGAAACGCCGCGAGGCACGCGACGTTCTGGAGGAACTGGTCGGCACCAACATGGCCGGTCCCGAGGATCGCTTCAGGCTGGCCTTGATGTACAGCAAAGACGGTAACTGGGCAAAAGCTCATGAGCAGTACAGAACACTCGTGGCGCAGACCGAGAACACCAGCGATCTTGAAGTTTTCAATCGTCGCCCTGACTACATCGCGCAATTCATTGACGAGTTGCTGAAGCGCTGCCAGGGCGACCAGAGGCAGGAAGTGTTGATCGAGGCCCAGGATCAGATCGACAAACTGAAAGCTCTTCGCCCGGACGCGTTCAACGTGGTGGCGTTCGAGGCTCGGCTCTACAAGGCTCAAGATCAGATGGACAAGGCAATCGAGCTAATCCGGGCGATCGCCAGGCGTCCCAACCTGTCTGACCCGGCGTGGCAGCTCCTGGCCAATCTGGCCGACGAATTGGGCGAGACCAAACTGGCCGAGGAGTTGTTGCGACAGTTGTTGGAGAAGTCAGATCGCCCTGAGAACCGTCTGGCACTGGCCAAATTCCTGGGTCGCCACGGCCGGGGCAAGGAAGCGGTCGACCTGTGCGAGCAACTCTGGAACGTAAAGACCAACCCTGAAGAGCTCGCTAATGGCACCCTGGACGTGCTTTCTTTTCCTGATGGCGACCGCAATAAGACACAGTTAGACCGTGTTGCCTCGTGGATGGAAAAAGGGCTGGAAAAACACCCCAGGTCCCCTCGTCTCACGATCGCACTGGCCAGTCTTCGCGAGCGTCAGGGACGATTCCAGGATGCCCAGGCTTTGTACGCTCAGGGCGTACAGCAAGGATCGGATAATTGGAAGGCGCTGAACAACCTCGCCTGGTTGATGGCGCTTCGGAATGATAATTGGACCGAGGCCCTCGACTATAGCAACCGCGCGATCAAACTCGGCGGACCGATTCCCGAGCTACTCGATACTCGCGGAGTCATCTACACGAAGCTGGGTAAAAGCCAGGACGCCATCATGGACCTCATCGAGGTGACCAAACAGGATCCCTCCGGCCCGAAGTACTTCCACCTGGCGCAGGCCTATCTTCAAGCCGGTGACAAGCAGGCCGCCGCGGAGTCTCTGGCCAAAGCACGTGCCCAAGGGCTGACGCCAGATAGACTTCATGCTCTGGAAGTCAGCGCTTACCAGCAGGTTCTTGGTGAGCTTGGAACGCGCTGAGGTGGTCTGCGGGAACCCGAGCGTTGGGGATCACTTTCGGCAGCCGGTCTCAGGCCAAGGGCCCGGGCTGGTCCGGGGTGCTCTGAGTTTCCCGGATCAAGTCCTTGAGATAGCGGCCATAGTCATTGGGAAGCTTCTGGGCGAGCAGTTCGACCTGAGAGGCGGTAATGAATCCCATTCGGTAAGCAACCTCCTCGATACAGGCGATCTTGAGGCCTTGCCGGGATTCGATGGTCTCGACGTAGTTCGCGGCCTGGATCAGCGACTCCACAGTGCCGGTGTCAAGCCAGGCGAATCCTCGGCTGAAGACTTCAACCCGGAGTTGCTGGCGCTCGAGATAAACCCGATTGACATCGGTGATCTCCAGTTCACCGCGGGGCGAGGGTCGCATCGCAGCGGCGATATCAAGGACCTCATTATCATAGAAATACAACCCGGTTACCGCGTAGTGCGATCTCGGACGCGCCGGTTTTTCCTCGATCGAAAGAACGTGGCCTTTGACATCGAACTCGACAACGCCATAGCGCTCGGGATCCTTGACCGGATAGGCGAAGACCGTTGCCCCACTGGTTTGGTCGCTCGCGCGCCTCAGCATCCCCTGGAATCCTTGGCCGTAGAAGATGTTATCTCCCAGGATCAAGGCGACGTTGTCCTCACCGACGAACTCCCGGCCAATCAGAAATGCCTGGGCCAGTCCACCGGGAGTCGGCTGCACGGCGTACTTGATGGTAAGGCCGAGCTGTCGTCCATCCCCCAAGACCCGCTCAAAATTCTTGATGTCGTCGGGCGTGGATATCAGGAGAATCTGGCGAATGCCGGCAAACATCAACGTCGAGAGGGGATAGTAAATCATCGGCTTGTCGTAGATAGGCAGGAGCTGCTTGCTGACGGCTCGGGTAATCGGATAGAGCCGCGAACCCGAACCACCGGCCAGAATGATGCCTTTGCGAAACATGCTTGAAGGTTCCTACAAGATTAAGATGGATCTCCAGGTCCTGGAGTACCAAGGGCTGTGCGCCTTGCACCATGCCTCAGCATTGTACCAACTGGCAAGCCATCCGTGGCTATTCCGTTGCTTTGGGTAGATAGCAAGCTCGTGGCATCAGGTTTCCCCATTCTCTCATGGACAGGAAATGCGCGGTCTCCAATAATGGATCATGACTGCAATCTGTGCATGAATTCGCTGCCCGCCAGCAGTCAAGATGTTCCTGGCATCGCTAAAAAATCGACAACCTCGATCAAACGACACGTTAAACTGACGTTCCGCCCAATCAAGGTGGTCGTTCGCCAGAGTTTTCCGCGACCTCACCGTCGGGATTCGATTATCATATGAATGTATTTATGAAAGCCTGTGAAATTGCAGGACCGCTTCAGCTTGCCGTTCGAGGTCCCAGCCCGAACGAAAGTGGAGCACGGCTCTTGCACCAGCCATTTGCACTGGTTGGTCGTGATCCGCGTGCGGACGTGCCTCTCGATCACAAGCTCGTCAGTCGGCGACACGTGTATTTGCAAATCGTCGAGGGTCAGGCGTTCTGGCTCGATCTGGATAGTCGGTCAGGAACGGCTGCTGAGGGGCAACTGCGGAAGTTCGGCTGGCTTGAGGCTGGAAAGTCGATCCGGATCGGGCCGTTCGAGCTGCAACGGCTGGCAGGTGGCGGTTCGGCTTCGGGGAATCGCGAAACCAGGCCGGGACTGCACGTCTCACCGCTGGTAGCCCGGTCCTACGACGATCAAGCCCTACCTGAGGTCTCCCTGGAGTTTCTGAACGGGCCTTCACGTTCAGCGTGCTGGCCGATGAACCGGGTGATGTCATTGATAGGCTCGGCCAGCGGGTGCAAGTTCCGCCTCGCTGACTCCAGCGTTTCACCTTTCCATTGCAGTTTGCTGCGGACCCCTCTGGGCTTATGGATTGTTGATCTGCTCGGGCCGGATGGTATTGGTGTCAATGAAGCACTGGTACGCTATGCGCTGCTTGCCGACAATGATGTGCTGAGAGTTGGTCGATACCGCATTCGTATGCGGATCCGATTTGCCAGCGGGGATTCCGACGGGTCTGCTTCCGAGGAGGGCCGGCGCACCACGATTGCAGAGACTCGCCCTACAAGTCAACTTCCGCTTACTCCTGTTTTCTCCAACGGCGACTCAGCCGGCTCGCCGTCCCTCCCCGCACGCTCATGGCAGATGCTGGCTTCGGAGGTCCTTGCGCCACGAGACTTCAGTGGGCAGGCAACCGGTAACGAATGCATCTCCCCCGCCGTCAACGTGCCGACCCGGCTGGAGAAGGGAGAAATTACGGAAACGCTGCTGGTACCGCTGATGAATCAGTTCGGTCAGATGCAACAGCAAATGTTAGATCAATTCCAGCAGGCAATCTCGATGATAGTTCAGATGTTTGGCACCTTGCACCGTGATCAAATGGCAACAATTCGTGAGGAGCTCGATCAACTCCGTGACCTCACCCGTGAATTCCACGCGATCAAGCTTGAGTTAGCCGCACGTTCCCAAGATCAGACCCCCGTGGTTCTGGCCAGCGTTTCGACAGCGTTGAGCGGTCCCCAGATTCCGGGAGTGGAATTGAGAGTTCAGGAACGGATCGAGTCTGAAACTGATGCCACGGTGACCCCGGCGGCCACTCGAACCGCTCCAGATGTCGCATCGGTCCCGCCGATTCTGTCTGCGGGCGATGGTTTGGGGGTCGCTTCTTCTTCCCAGGCTCCGCTCAGTCCCTCTGGTTTTGAGCGCCTCGAGGTCAAACAGCCTCAGCCTCGATCCGGGGAATCAAACCTGGAGTCGGATCGCGATGTCATCGTCTGGCTTCATCAACGAATGGTGGTCTTGCAGCAGGAACGAGAGTCGCGATGGCGGAAGATTCTCAAGCTCCTGCCCGGCCTTTCCTGAGCGCCGTGGAATCGATGGCGCGGGACCTTACAAATCGTGAAACGGGAAAGCCTCCAAGGGCGGCGCCAATGGAGGCTCGTTTGAGTTGGAATTCCAGGGATTCAGGGGGTCGAGGGCTTCGGGCTTGAGTGGGATCTAAAGTGATAAGATAGCCGGATTGAAAGCCTAGTAAGCACCGCGGCCAACCAGCACAACCACGAAGGTCCGCAAGATGATCTGGAGATCACCGATCAACGACCAACTCTGCGCATAAGCGACGTCCAGCTTGACCATGTTCGTGTAATCGATTTCACTCCGACCTCCCACTTGCCAGGGACCAGTGAGGCCGGGCATCACTTGAAGGCGACGGGCGTAACCTACGTAATCCAGAGCCTGAAGCCTGTCGCTGTCTCGAAGCTGCAGCGGACGCGGACCGACCAAGCTCATTTCTCCACGCAGCACGTTGATCAACTGGGGCAGTTCGTCCAAGCTGGAGCGCCGCAGGAAGCGTCCTAGGGGCGTGACACGTGGATCGTCACGAAGCTTGAACAGAACACCTCCTGCCGATTCGTTATTCTCCTCCAGATCATGAAGACGCTGCTCGGCATCGACGACCATGGTACGAAACTTGAGTACCCAAAAAAGCCGACCACGGTAACCTCGACGCAACTGGCGGAAAAGGACAGGCCCCGGCGAATCCAACCGAATCAGCAGCGAAAGGGCCAAGATTACAGGAGCCAGCAGCAACAATCCCACTAACGCGCCGGCCAGATCCATCGATCGTTTGACGGAATAAGGGAGCACGAAGGACAGAAACCAGGCAATTCGTAAGCGAAAAGACGATTGCAACTGAAGCTCGTCCCGGATGATCGTCACTGGCTCGTAGGCTTCCGAACCTAAGGAACTCGTCGGCGATGACGACAGGAAGTTCATCGGTGCACATCCTCCGTGAGATACGTCGCCCTGACAGGCCAGGATTCGCAAATGATTGTTCTCTGCTGCACTCAACTCGAATCACAGCATGCTTGATGAATGCATCGTGGTTAATCGTCAAGAAGGATCAGCTTAGCATGGCTTTTTCTAACGGTCAACCATTGTACGACAGAGCGTTGATTTTTGGAATCAATGTGAAATTAATTTCACAAAAGGCTTGAGGATCTTAATGAAACGTTAGAATTTCACCTGGTTTTAACGCTTGAGCCAAGCCTTCGTGACAGGATTCTCGTTGCCCATTTTCTCGATTATCGAACTAGCCAAACAAAGCAAAGCTGTGGGTGTTGTCAAGAGGATATGAACCGAGCTAGAGCCGACTCAGGTTTGCGATGGAGCGAACGGCATATTCTCGAAAAAAGATTGTAACCGTTCAGTCCCCAGCATGGCCCAGTAATTGCGAAGCGGGAAGGCTGGCCGCGACGAGCCACGATCGCGCGATGTAGGTTATCCAGCACCGGACGTTTCTGCAACCGCAAGGTTTGGATCACGGTCAGCATCCGCTCCACGAACCGGCACCGCGCTGCATTGTGGCAACCGAAGGCGTTCTTCCGCCACAGCACGCCCAAGCGCAGGATGCGTTTCGCATGATTGTTCGTGGGCTCGAACCCCCTCGACCGCCGCGAACAACCACAACGCCGGATATAGTGCCAGGAGGTTGACGCAAAAGGTGGCTGCCTTGGAATCCGCGCAGGAGCGACCCCGCTCCAATGAGAAGAAACGATGCCCATCGGTCCGCGTGGGCAGATCCGCTACATAGGGCAATCCCCGGGAGAATGGAGTCTATGCGATGAATGCCAGTCGAATCGGGTGATGCTGATACTGTTCTCAGCAGAGCCTCATATCGAGGCATCTTCCTGTAAAATGCAGGTGGGACCTCGAGGGATAGCGAGTTCACCCTGCAAGGGGTCTGGAATTCCCTCTATGACACAGGCGTTGAGGGTTCAGGTTTGAAGGTGAGCGAGGCGCCAGCCTGCACATGCAACCTGGTGAGCTCTGGGTGGTGGATTTCGTGCTGCTCCATCCAGAGGTCTGTCTGGGCCTTCCAGTGATTGGCCTGCTCGTATTGACCGAGCCGCGCGTGGGCCAAGGTCAGGAACACGAAATCAAAGCCTGTGCCTCCCCCGGTCAAGGTGACAGATCGTTCCAGGGCGGTGATCGCGCTGGCATCGTCACCAGCTCGAGAATAAGCAGCGCCCAATGTGTTCCAGTAGGCGGCCGCCTCCGGTTCTGCCTCAGTCGTCTGGATAGCCAGACGGACTGCGAGTTGGGGATCTCCCACGGCAGGATCAGGTTCGTTAATCAGGAACCAGGCAATGTCATTGGCACAGTCCCATCGGTGCCTCTGTACCTCGGGAAGATCGGGATGGCTTGAGGCGACCTCGGTCAGCAGATCGAGGGCGTGGATCCACGCGGATTTGGCTTCGGCGGGCAGCCCTTGGCTTTTCAAGACTCTAGCGAGTTCCTGATAGCGACGGGCCAACTGTGCCTGGGGTATCGAGAGCATGCGCGTTTCGGCTTCGATCGGATCGGCAGACGGCTCTGCCAGCATGGTTGGGTCTTCGACTTGCCCACAGCTCAACCTGGACTTGGGTGACCAAGGAAGCTGGCCACGTTCGCTGGAATCCTGGATCGATATCCTCCGCTTGGAATTCATCGGCAGCGTACAAATCAATCCTCCGGAAGCCACAACATAGACCAAGTTTAAGAAGCCATTCGTCAAGCAATCGATCATATAGAGACCAAGAAGCGCAGCGATGACCGCAATAGGGCCGACCGTGTAGGTCTTCCATTGTTGTACCGGGTAACGAACCAGAAACATCCATGGCGGCAGGAGCAAAACAGTCATCCAGGAAAACAGGCCGAAGCATCCGTAATACCCAAGATAGATGATCCACATCCCATCCGTCGGAGCCATGTCTCTTCCGTCAGGTCCAACAACCCTGTTTCGTCCCCATCCGCCCCACCCCCACAACGGTTGTTGCATGGCCCTTCGGATGAGAAGATTCTCACAGTAAAAGCGGTAGCCCAGGGATTGTGCACGATCCGCATCGAGTTTCTCGATCATGTTGACGAGGTTTTCCCCTGACCAGAAGTTGGGCACTCGAACACTGTAGTAGGCCGGAGCGATCAACAGCAGGGCATAGAAGGGCAACTTGGAGTTAAACCGAGTGCAGGACCAGAGAAAAAACAGGCCACCGGCCAACAAGATCAGCGCGCCGCCGGATCGGCACAGGACCGTGACGACAAGTAGCGCGGGCAGGACGAGGGATCCGAAGGACAGAGCCCCGATCTGCTTCAGCGCACCACATCGCCAGATCCATACCGCGGTCAAGGACACGGCAGTCATCCACATCCCCAGTTCCAGACCCGTCGTGAAAAACATATAGGGACGATAGCCGCCATACCGGAATCCTTCCCATTGGTACATTCCATACACCATGCCCTTCAGGAACGGGCTCAATCTGAGCTCAAGCAGAATCGCCGGAACATAGGCGATGCCACCGAAGATGATCCCGATCGTCAGCTCGCGAAGACCTTCGGGTTCGCCTAGATATAGCCTGCCAATCAAGTAAGGCAGTGTCCAGCGAACGATGCAGAGAAAAGATGCAGAAAGGCCATCGTACAGTCCCAGGCCATTTTGCAGCGAGGAAATCAAGGGGGCGATGCACCAGCAAAGCATCGGAAGATCGAACCATCGAGGACGGAATTCGAGCAAGCGATTCGGCTGGAAGATCAAAGTTCCGAGCAGGATTCCCACCGTTGCCGCCATCATCTTGTCATAGTCGGGAAGACCAGAGAGAGGAAGGGAGGCAGGGGGCAAAAGTAGCCATGCACCAATGATGCTGGCCACCACCGCGCGACGTGGGGGCAAGACCACGAAGAGGGCGATGGAGAATGGAATCCAGCCCAGCAAGGTAATGGGTATGAGGATTGGCACAGCGGTTTGACTCTACTGGCTTGGGAGAAGCTTGATCGAGGCGATCGTGTTGGCTCTATGCCAAAGTCTTGTAAGGCCCTATCAGCCCGAACAGTTGGTTCCACAAGCCGTAAACACGGAGCCCCAACCTGATCTTAGCGGAAGCTGCTCTGAACCTGCAAGTAAACCTTACTGCCTGTTCATTTCCGCGATCTGATTCGCTCGATAGCCTTGCCATAACAATCCGCTACCCGCGCAGCCATGACTTCAGGGGAAGTCGCTGTTCGCTGTCAATTGCGGCCTGTATACCTAGTTGAGCCGACCGTTCAGGATCGTTCAAGAGGGCGATGATCTGGGCCGCCAGATTATCCGAGTTGCCTGCACAGTGCAGCAACCTATTCGCATGGCCGTCAAGGACTTCAGGAATTCCGCCCACCCTGGCAGCGACGAGCGGGCAGCCTAAGGCCATCGTTTCCAAGACCGCGAGGGGAAGGTTTTCATAGCGCGAACAGACCACGCTGACCAGCGCCTTAGTAACTATCCGAGAACCGGCGGAACACCTTTTGCAGGAAGGAGCTTGTAGCAAG
>JAFAHT010000311.1 GCA_019237095.1 Planctomycetaceae bacterium | reverse complement strand
TGACCGGTGAGGACCTCGACCGCACCTATGAGCAGAGCCGGAGCGTCGGGCCGGTGGGCCAGCTTCCGCAGCTCTTCGAAATCGAAGTGCTGATTGAGGACGTTGCGGAATTGTTCCTCTCCCCATGTCGGGAGGTGGTATGGGCTGACCTCGGGCAGAACCATGTGATTCCGCAGGTTCGCCAGGTCCAGAAGCGTCTGATTGAGTATCTTGTCCCAGGGCTCGTTCGCCGCGATCGCCTCCCAGAACTGCTGAAGTTTCTGGCTTGCCAGTTGCGGGTCACCCCCCACCAGCCCGTCCCAGGCCAGGGCCGCACACATGGCCCCGCCCGACGTGCCGCTCAGCGCAACCACGTCGACTTCTTCCGGGAGGCGGCTGAGTATCCCTTGAAGGACCCCCGCCGAGAAGACCGTATGACTGCCTCCTCCCTGGCAGGCGATCGCGACCCGGCTCCGAGTAGGGACTCCCATGACACTGATCCTTTCTTCCTGTGGGTAACGGTAGCAATCGATCAACATTCTATTGTACTACCGGCTGAGAGCAGAACCAACAGTACGGCGACCTGACGGAGCTGGTGTCGGTATCCGGGCACCATCACATGACCCCGGCGGCACTGGCCCGCCGGCCAGAGAAAATCTCCAGCCCGTCTTTGGTGCTGTATCGCCGAGGTGACATTAATTACAATCTGGCATCGGGTGGCGGTCTGATCGTTGCGACGAAACAAACGCGGTAAGTTCATGAACGACCCCGCTCAGGATTTCGGGCTGGGTCTGAGGATTCAAGGAGAGCGCGATGACGAGTAACAACCCGCGACTTTACAACCTGCTCGCGATTCTTGTCGCGACGGCTGCACTCGAGCTCGGGGCGAGTCAGGTCCATGCCATGGGTTATGGCTATGGCTTTGGCATTCTGGGGGGATTCAACTACGTGCCGTCGCCGGGCGATTTCCTCAATCAGCATTCGCTGCTCAACGCAGGTCGCGCCCGAGGGCCGGTTTCCAACAACGTCTACGCCAACAATCCAAACGCCTTCATCCACCGGATTCGAGATAATGGATTCGTTCCACACACCGGCATCGTGGATCGTCGGTCACCGGGCTATCAGGCGAGCCGCCTGCGACCTCAGAGCTTGAGTCAGACGAGCAATAATCGGCCCCAGCCGGCGGCTTCAAGTGCAAGTGCAAATGCAGCCGCGCGCGGGCCGGTGGTCCCGATCGGGAGCTTTTTCGACGCGTCGCGGATGCTCGTCTGGCCGAGCGATGCACCCGTCGAAGGCGACCTGATCACGAAGCGAGATACTTCGGATCAAGCTTGCCTGGTCGTCTCGGATCTGGTCGACAAGCACAGGTCAGCCCCGATCACGACCGTGACGTATGCACGTAATAGATTGCTCGAGTACGGTCAACCCGCGCTTCAGTCCATACGAAGCCACTCGACGCCGCGGATCGCGGAAAACTTCCACCAGTTCATGCTCTCGCTTTACGACTCACTTGCGGCCGCAGCCAATCCCACCGAGCTCGCCTCGGCCACGAATCCCACACCTTGACCTTGCGCCATTGCGCGACCTGCTCACTGGCCCAGCAGCCGGGAGACGACCGGTTCGAGGTTTCTGCGCGACAGGTCGATCTGAACCACCGACCCGTCGCGGCCGATCAGGACATTGGCCGGGATATCCGAGATTCCATAAGCCTTGGCGAAGTCGCGATCTCCTGAGCCGTTCACCAGAGTGGGCCAGGTGATGTTGTAGTCGAGCAAGAACCGGCGGATATTGGGCAGGACCGTTTCCAGCTTTTGGCCGCTTTCGTCGTGGGCATCGAGGTTGATACCCACGACGCGCAGGCCGCGTTTGTGATAGGCATCCCGGACCTGCTCGAGCCATGAGATCTGGGCGGCACTGGGCAGGTTCCAGCTTGCCCAGAAGACGACCAGGACGACTTTCCCTTTTTCCTCCGCGAGGTTGAACACCTTGCCATCGAGGTCCGTTCCCTGGATGGGAGGAGCCGGCTTGCCCACCAGCTCGATCCGTTTCAGACGGCTTGCGAGGAAATCCTTGACGGCAGGACTGTAGGGCTGTTCGAGGACGAGCCGGAACGCCTCACGGGCGATCGCGAACTGATTCCCTTCGACCAGGCGCTGATAGTAGGCTTCGCAAATTCCGATGACCTCGCCGGGGGCCAGGGCTGCCCGAGCTGCTGTCGCCTGTCGTTCCTGTGTGCTCTCGGCAATGGCCCGGCGCAGGCTTTGCAGCGACTGTTCGAACGCTCCGCGGTCGACCTCGGCGACGATCTTGACCAGGTGAGCCAGAGCATCGGTCGTGGGCGACGGAGTCCCCTGCTCGACGACCTTGTCGGCGGCAGCCCCGGCGTCGCGGAAAACGTCACCGGCAATCGCCAGGCGGAAGAGCCGCTCGTAAGTGGCCGCGGCCAGGGCGGGCTGCTGCCGTGCAGCGAGCCGGCCAAGGTGTTGGAGCCGGCGCTGTTCCAGATGGAGGAGCCGCCGGTTGTACTCGTCGTCGATCGCCTGGGCAGTCTCTTCGGCCCTGCCCGAGCCAGCAACCTTGGGCGCGGACGGCCTGGCTTTGTCTTGATCAGTGTCCTGCCCCGGAGCCATTGGCGGCAGGGTCAGATACACGATTGGCACCAGTAGCATTCCCATCTTACCAGCAAAACAAGCCCATCTCATCTTGGTCCGTTCTCCCGAAAGCAAGTTTGTTCATGTTCATCGAAGCGGCGCCTTGCGAACGTCACGGATGTC
>JAFAHT010000286.1 GCA_019237095.1 Planctomycetaceae bacterium | reverse complement strand
ATCATCAGTCCTCCCCAGTACAACTGGGAATACCTGCTGCGCTACGGACTGACCGACAACCTTGAGCTGCGCATCTTCTCCAACGGCCTGACCGCGACCAAGGGAAAGGGGGGAACGACCGGCGTTTCACCCCTGGCCTTCGACTTCAAGATGAACTTCTGGGAAGAGAACACCAAGTACTGGATTCCTGCCATGGGGGTGGAGATCTACATCCAGACCACCTTCGGTTCCCCTGCGTTCAACAGCGGCACCCAGCCCTCCATTGCTATCCTGTTTGACCACACGCTGCCGCTTGGGTTCAGCTACGAGCATAATTTCGGACTTACTGGGAACATGGGACCTCTGGGAATCAATGTCTATCAATTCAGTTACGCATGGTCGTTGCAGCATCAGGTCGTCAAGGATTTTGACGTGTTCTGGCAAGGGTTTTACAACGCCACGGCGTTGCCTCGGCTGCGCCGCTTCGAGCTGCAGGAACTGGACGAGGCGCGGACGCGAAGCCCCACCGCCGTCGTGACGGGTGTCGGCGGTATCTGGACGGTCAACGACCGTCTGGCCATCTACGGCAGTTACAACTTCGGCCTGACCCAATTCTCCCCCACGACGATCGCTTTCCTCGGTTTCGCCGTGGCATTCTGAATGCGTGGTGTGCTGGGAATTTGAAAAGATTCCGCGTTGGGAATTCGAAAGATTTCAGACACACCCCGTTGAAGAATAACCTGATCCCCGAGGAAACTCATTCCAGGTTACCCGGACCGGTTTCCTGGCGACCCCAACCCTCGCTGGAAATCGAAATGTCGAACCGAGCAGCATCCCAGAAAGGAAAGGTGGGAAAGGTCTTGCGACTACCGTAATCACTCAGAGAATCGCTTGACTTCCCAAGTACCGCATATTATCCTCTTTATGCACTCGTTTAGGCTAACCCATCCCTATAATCTGGCGATACGTTAGACTTCACTCACTCTGTCTCTCTGCCGATGGTGACTTTGGATTGCGGTCGACTCCGTTGTATAATTTTCGACGGCACTCGGTTCAGCGTGATCGCGTGATCACCTTCGATTTCAGATTCTTGACGAGGAAAACCCATGAGCGACAACGTTTCTGTCGAAGCCCAGGCCTCCGATCCGTTGAAAACGGTTGCCGACGCGATGGAGCACGCGGTTCAGGCGGCCAGGGACGGGGCTTCCGACGCCAAGGCGAAGGTTGACCAGGCGCTGCCGGCGGTGAACCGGTTCGTGTCGCGGTTCGTCTACACGACATGCTATACAATTTCCTATGGCGTGGTGTTCCCGACCATCCTGGTCGCCCGCTCGGTTCCCAAGGACAACCCGATCGTTCATGGGCTGGTCGATGGTGCCCATGCGGCCGTGGACATGGTCGACGAGATGAGGAAGCGGAAGCTCGAGGCCCCGTCTGGCGAGCCCTCGCCGGCAATCGGTCAGTCCTGAGCAGCCGACTCACGGATTCCCGGACGCGCGAATGGACGACACGGATCTTGGCTCTGTCGCTCCGGTCTTCTCCGGATTTGAGTCACTGCGCCACTCAGACGAGATCTGGTCTCTCGACGGATTGGACCGAATCTCCGATACTATTTGGGATACGCGATCTCCTGAACCTGTTTTGATTCCACGCACCGGAGGCAGACCGCGATGCCGATGACCAGATCAGAAGCGATGTTCTTCACTGCCGGGCTCGTGATCGGAGCTGCGGCAGGCGCCAATTATCCCGTCCTGAAAGAGAAGTTCGGGCCACTGCTCTCGGGAGCCTTGGCGGGTGCCGGCTCGGCGTTTGGCGAATCGTATGCGGAGATGGCCAAGAAGGTGGCGGAGAAGGTGGAGGCCGTGCAGGACGCCATGGCCGAGATGAAGCAATCGGCCTCGCCCTCGGCGACTCCCAGCAACACGGCGGGAGCTACGACGACCTGAGACACCATTTCACGTCCAATCGCGGGATATCTGGAAACCGCTAGATCACCCTGCTGACTTCTCTCTCGACTCGACGGATCTTAGTCGACTTTTCTTGACTTAAGGGCGGGGTCACGGACGGACCGACACATTGGCAGGAACAGTCCTGGTTCGATCAGCATCGGTCCGGCCCGCCAGACGACCTCCCGATCTCGGAGGGCGATGGTGAATGCCTTGTCGATCCTGAGACTATCACGAACCGGACGAGAAAAACCCAAGGGCAACCATGGACATCGCGATCAGCTTTCCCAGCCAGGGCCAAATTCGCCTTGAGAGCCGCGACCTCTTTGCCGAACCCGGCAACGAGACATGCCGGCAGTTCCTTGAGCGGGTCTTCCAGGCTCCGGAGATCACCGACGTCACGATCAATTCGCATCAGAAGACCGGGGAGCTGCCCCATGCCGACCTGCGATTTTGCCACATGTCCTTCGCGCTTCCTGACGTCGTTCAGAGGATCTCCACCTGCCTTGATCCTGGCCGGGAGAAAGTGGAGGACAGCCCCCAGATCCACGCCCCGGCCACCGGGGAGGCCGGCTCGGACGGTCACGCGGCGGTCAAGTCGAATGGCCATGCTACAGCCCCTGAAACCGATGCGAACGGACCTCATGGCGTCACAATCACCAGGGTGACTCCGATCCGCAACGAGAAGGGCAAGATCCGCTTCTTTCGCAATGGGTCGACCGTCACGAACTGGGAGGTCAAGCACGAGATCCCGGGACGACTGCGGATCAAGAACTCGGTGATTCATCGCAAGACGGATCTCTGCCAGGCCATCGAGCGCGAGCTGATGAGCGTCCTGGGGGTGGACTCGTACAAGACCAATCCGCTGACCAGCACGGTCCTGATCCAGTACGATCCCAAGGAGCTGACGCGCGACCAGATCATCGAGATCATCGACGGCGCCTTGGCCACAGCCGAGCACCCGCCGCAGAAGGACCGGCCCGACCTGCATCTGCCGCTCTGCACGGTCTCGATGCCGCTGGCGGCCGCGGCCCAGTTCGCCGCGCCCGGGCTGCTGCCCGTGGCCGCGGGCGTGTTCGCTTACACCTCGATCCCCACCTTCAAAAACGCCCGCAAAGTGCTCGTCGAGGAGAAACGGCTGGGGGTCGACGTTCTCGACGCGATCGTGGTCCTGGGTTGCCTGGGAACCATGTCGATCTTTCCGGGGGCGGTTCTCTGCTGGTGCCTCGGCTTCGGCCGGGTCCTGGTCAAGAAGACCCAGGACAACTCCAAGAAGCTGCTCCTGAACGCCTTCGGCAAGCAGCCGCGGTTTGTCTGGCTCTACCGCGACGGCGTTGAGGTGCAGGTCGCACTCGACCGGCTGCAAGCCGGCGACATCATCGTCGTGAACACCGGCGAGGTGGTCGCGGTGGACGGGATCATCGCCGAAGGTCTGGCGATGATCGACCAGCACGCCCTGACCGGTGAGTCGACTCCGGCCGAGAAAGGCGTGGGAGATCGGGTTTTCGCCTCGACCCTGCTGGTGGCCGGCAAGATCCTGGTCTCGGTGGAGAAATCCGGCAGCGAGACGGCGTCGGCCAAGATCAGCCAGATCCTCAACGACACGGCCGGCTACAAGCTGAGCTCCCAGCACAAGGGTGAAGTGCTGGCCGACAAGGCCGTGATTCCAACCCTGACCATCGGGGCGGTGGGGCTGGCCACCATGGGTCCATTCGGCGCGGTGGCCGTGCTCAATAGCGACTTCGGCACCGGCATCCGGATGGCTGCACCCCTGGCCATGCTCTCGTCGCTGGCCCTCTGCGCCAGCAAGGGCATCCTGGTCAAGGACGGACGGGCCCTCGAACTGATGAACGAGATCGACACTGTCCTCTTCGACAAGACAGGCACCTTGACCCGGGAACGTCCCGAAGTCGGACGCGTCATCACCAGCTACGGCTTCACCGCCGCGGAGATCCTGCTCTTCGCCGCCGCCGCCGAGAAGAAGTTCAATCACCCCATTGCCCTGGCGATTCTCCACAAGGCGAAGGAGCTGAACCTCGAACTGCCGGTGACCGACGACACCCAGTACAAGGTCGGCTACGGCATCACGGTCCACATCGGCGGGCGAATCATCCGGGTTGGGAGCAAGCGGTTCATGGAGCTCGAAGGTCTGCCGATGAGCCAGGAAGTCAGGGACGCCCTGGACAATGCCCATCTGGAAGGGCACGCGATGGTGATGGTGGGCGTGGATGGTCAGGTCGGCGGCGCCATCGAGCTGCACGAGGCGGTCCGCCCCGAGGTCCGCGACATCATCAAGGGCCTCAGGGACCGTGGTATCAAGCACATCGCCATCATCTCCGGCGATCACGAGGCGCCTACCCGCAAGCTGGCCGAATCACTGGGGATGGACCGCTATTTCGCTCAGGTTCTCCCGGCCGACAAAGCCGATTATGTGGAGAAACTGCAAAAAGAAGGCAAGAAAGTCTGCTTTGCGGGCGATGGTATCAACGATTCGATCGCTCTGAAGAGGGCCAACGTCTCGATTTCCCTGCGCGGGGCGTCGTCGATCGCCACCGACACGGCGCACATCGTTTTCATGGAGCAGGGGCTCTCCAAGCTGTGCCATCTTCGCGACATCGCGCGGGACCTGGACCGCAATGTGAAGCGAAGCTGGACGATGATCCTGGTACCTAACATTGCGTGCGTCGTCGGCGTCTTTACATTGGGCTTCGGCATCATGGCGTCGGTCATTACCAACAATGTCTCCGCAATCGGCGCCCTGGCCAACGGCATGATGCCCTTGCGCAAGATTGCCGCCATCGAGGCCGAGAAGAAGCATGAACAGGAGATGAGGTTAGACCCAAAACAAAAGTAATACTTTAAGCGACCCAT
>JAFAHT010000084.1 GCA_019237095.1 Planctomycetaceae bacterium | reverse complement strand
TGCCCGACGCGATGGCCGGGCCGACGCCGGTCTCGGCCCTGATCCATGCCGCGACCATGGTGGCCGCCGGGGTCTATCTCGTGGGACGGTTCTTCCCCGTGTTCACGGCCCCCGTCTTGCTTTACATCGCCTATACCGGGGGAATTACTTTGCTGATCGCGGCGACGATCGCCATGGTCCAGACCGATTACAAGAAGGTGCTGGCCTATTCCACGGTCAGCCAGCTCGGCTTCATGATGCTCGGCCTGGGCGTCGGAGGCCGGGCGGCGGGGCTCTTCCACCTGCTCACTCACGCCTTCTTCAAGGCGCTTCTCTTCCTGGGCGCGGGCAGCGTTTACCACAGCGTGCACACCTACGAGATGCCGGCACTGGGTGGGCTGCGGAAGAAGATGCCCATCACCGCATACACCATGCTGGTGGGAACGCTGGCGATCTCGGGCGTGCCATTTTTCAGCGGGTTTTACTCGAAAGACGCGATCCTGGCCGCGGCGATTGCCCGGGTCGCGCAGGTCCCGCAGCATTTTCTCCTCTTCCTGCTGCCGGCCCTCGGGGCGACGCTCACCGCCCTTTACATGTTCCGGATGTGGTTCTTGACCTTCGCCGGTGAGCCCCGGGGGTTCGTGTCGGAGGTTGCCGCCGAGGTGGCGCATGACGAAGACGTGGAGCACACACTGGCCGACGAAGAGGTGGCCCATGGCCATGGCTCGAGCCATCACGACCTGAACCCGGCCGCGCACGCCCACGAGAGCGAGCCGGTCATGACCTGGCCGCTGATCATCCTGGCCGTGTGCAGCATCTTCGTCGGCTGGACGGTCTGGATTGGCTTGCCGCTGGGCACGCCCGTGCTCGAGAAGATGATCGAGTATGGCGAGCCCACCACCGTGATCGAGTCGCACTGGGCGCACTGGTATGCCCTGGGATGCTCGCTCTTGATCGCGGCCACGGGGATCGGACTGGGAGCGCTCTATTACGCACCGGCGAACCTGCCCTACTTTGCTTCCACGCGGTTGAACCCCGCCCATGCCGCCCAGCAGTTCCCGGGCCTTTACAGGCTGTTCAAGAACAAGTGGTATTTCGATGACATCTACGACGCCCTGTTCGTTCGCCCCTGCCTGGCTTTCGCGCGGTTCTGCGGTCGAGTCGATAAGTTCCTGGTTGACGGCCTGGTCAACGCGATGGCCTTCCTGACCGAGAGGCTCAGCCACTTCGACGGCGTCTTCGACAAGATCGGCGTGGACGGCCTGGTCAACGTGGTCGGCCAGATAGTGTACGTCGTCGGCGACCGAAGCCGCGCGATTCAGACCGGCAAACTGCGCAATTACCTGATGTTCCTGGCCGGGGGGTTTGTGGTCCTGTTCGCCATCGTCTTCCTCTGGATCTCCGGATAACTTCCTGATCACGAAACTGGTGACCGCGTCATGAGCGACAACTTGCTGCTGACCTCCCTCTGGCTCCTTCCCCTGATCGGCATGGTGGGCGTGCTGGCCGTACCCAGGCGATCGGAAGCGGCGATCAAGTACCTCGCGCTGGCCGCCACGATAATCACCTTCGTGGTGACGCTGATCGCCCTGGGACTTTATGTCGGAGACGGCCCGTCAAGTGCACCGCTCCAGGATCGCGTCATCCACAACGTGCTTCAGAAAGACGGCTCGGGGGCCCTGACCATCGCCGATGAGTCCGCGGGAGAAGGAGACCTTGTCGTGCGGAGGTCCTGGATTCCCTATTTCAACATCCAGTATTACCTGGGACTGGACGGCATCAGTCTGAGCCTGGTGGTCCTCACCGGACTGATCAGCGTGCTCGCTTGCCTCGCCTCGTGGAACATCACCAAGCAGGTCAAGGGCTACTACGCACTCTTCCTGCTGCTGGTGGCGAGCATGATGGGGGTCTTCGTCTCGCTCGACCTTTTCCTCTTCTACGTGTTCTTCGAGGTGATGCTCTTGCCGATGTACTTCCTGATCGGCATCTGGGGCGGCCCCGACCGCGAGTACGCGGCCATCAAGTTCTTGCTCTATACGCTGTTCGGCTCGGTCTTCATCCTGGTGGCCGTCCTGATTCTCTTCTTCTGGTCCGGCGATACGACTGGCGCCCAGAGCCTGTACAACGCCACCGGGCAGGTGCAGCCGTTCACCGGCCACTCGTTCGACATCGTCGAGCTGACGGGCGTTGCGACCAAGACGGGCTACTACGGGCTGGGCATCCAGTCCTGGGTGTTCGTCCTCTTCCTGATTGGGTTTTTGATCAAGCTGCCGTCGTTCCCGTTCCACACCTGGCTTCCCGACGCCCACGTGGAGGCCCCGACTCCCATCAGCATGATCCTGGCCGGGATCCTCCTGAAGATCGGCGGCTACGGCCTGATCCGCCTGGCCTGGCCCCTGGCGCCGCTCGGCGCCCATTATTGGGCCTACTTCGTGGCCGCACTGGGTGTCTTCAGCATCCTCTATGGGGCCCTGGTGGCGATGGCCCAGACCGATTTCAAGAAACTGGTCGCCTACAGCTCGGTCAGCCACATGGGCTACGTCACCCTCGGACTGGCCGCGATGAACCTGTTGACCAGCCCTCAGTATTACGCCTACGGGGTCAACGGCGCCATGTTCATGATGCTGGCGCACGGGATCACCAGCGCCGGGATGTTCTTCCTCGTCGGCGTCATCTATGATCGGGCTCACACCCGCGACCTGAACAAGCTGGGCGGGCTGAACAACATCATGCCTCTGTACGGCGCGATCTCGTACGTGATCTTCTTCGGTTCGATGGGCTTGCCCGGCCTCTGCGGCTTCGTGGCCGAATTCTTCGTGGTGGTGGCCGCGTTCAACTACAGCAAATTGCTGGCCGTGCTGGCCGCGACCGCAGTGGTATTGACTGCCGGCTACATACTCTGGACGCTGCAGCGCGTCTTCCTGGGCCGGAGCGAGACATGGAAGGGACTGCCCGACATGGACTTGCGCGAGATCGTCGTTGCCGTTCCACTGGTGGTTCTGACCATCGCCATGGGAGTCTTTCCCAACACGCTGGTTCTGAGCTGGGTGAGCCCGTCGGTCGGCGAGATGGTCAATTCGGTTGTCACGGCGGCCCGCGAGCTCAATGTCTCAGCGATCAGGACGGTCGAGAAAACCGCACCCCGAATTCCTGACTCGATCTCGGCCCCGTCGACGCGCCCAGCCGTGGCGTCGCGGGCCAGCGGATCGCTTTGAGCACCGTGTAGTTCAGCGATTCCAGGCCGGTGGGATTACAGATTCCAGGAAGCAAGAACAGCAGAGAATTCCTGGAATCTGGAATTTCTGGAACCTGGAATGCTCTTGCATGCGCGGACGAGCCAGTGTACCTTGCGGCCCACCTCGGAGACACCCGCGGGACGTGGGGGATGTCCGTCTGCCTCCGCGCCCAGGTATTCTGGCGAACCCGACGACACAAATCGAGAGGCTCTCCGCAGCCTCCTTTTCGTTCGCGTCCACGGTTCGGCCAGGCTGACGTTCGTTCCGGCAGGACGCCTCAGGGTGTCCCGCCTGGCGCCACCAGAACGGCCCAGGATGGGCCAGCCGTCGCGATAAGAAGGGAGTCAACTGGTATGCAAGTCAGGTCATGGATGGCCGCGGTGGTCCTCATGGCGGGATCGACCGTCCTGATCAGTGGTGTGGCCCGGTCACAGAAATCCGGCTCCGACCAGACCCCGCCAAGTGCGGAAGGTCAGGATGCCGGAACGCCGAAAACTCAGGATAGCCAAAACCCGAGCGTCCAGGACAAAAGACCCACCCCGAACACCCAGACCGTCGAGCTTAACCTCTTGATCGCCGGCTTGGGCCAGGATGGCTGCGAGGTCGAGATCAAGCCGGGGAACCGAAGCTGTCGCTTCCAGCCGCAACACCTGCGCGTCGAGACGCAGGGCAAAGCGAAATTCGTGTTCCGTGACATCGAGCTTCGCGGGGCCGATCGCAATTGCACCTTCGCGATCACCGTTCACGAGACGGGGCAGGCTTCCAGGACGATCTATCGCGGCTTTCGAATCGGCTCCAGACTCACACCCGGTCCCGTGTCCCAGGGCGCCCAGTCGTTCACCTGTTACATGAACTCCCCATCCAAGCTGGCGGGACTGGAACCGACCGGCCAGACCAGACGATAAGCTCCGGATACTGGACGAGAGCCGAAGTCAAGCGTCAGGGCAGGTTCACCGCACGTGGTGAGTCTGCCCTGTTTTCTTTCCTCGCCGCGAAGCCCAGAATAGACTCCTCGAACCGGGGCCGAAGAAGCGCGCTTCCTGCTTCACGGCCTCGATCCACCAGCCAGGTCAGTCCGGCCTTCGAAGGTGACTGATGGGGAACCAACGAAGATGCGAAGATCGGTGAATCGCCGCCTTTTCTTGCAGACCACCACGGCGGCCAGTCTGAGCACGCTGGCGATCGGCGCTGCGCCCGTCGAGCCGCCGGGATCGAGGCGGCCCATCGTGGTGGCCAGTGGTAACGGTTTGCGTGCCGTCGAGCAGGCCATGGCGATGATCAAGCAAGGGCACGACCCGCTCGACGCGGCCATCACGGGGGTGGCAATCGTCGAGGCCGATCCCGGGGATCACTCAGTCGGCCTGGGAGGACTACCCAACGAGGACGGTGTGGTCGAGCTCGACGCGGCCGTGATGCACGGGCCGACCCATGGCGGCGGCTCGGTGGCCTCGATCCGCAACATCATTCACCCCGCCGCCGTGGCCCGGCTGGTCATGAAGCGCACCCGGCATTGCCTGCTGGTCGGCGAAGGGGCGCTTCGGTTCGCGCGGGCCCACGGTTTTCCCGAGGTCAACCTGCTGACCGACGAAGCCCGGCAGATCTGGCTGCACTGGAAAGAGACCCACGACCCCAATGATGACTGGGTCCCGCCGCCGGTCCAGGCCGTCGCGTCCTTCGTGCACGAGTACATCAAGAAGCGAGTCACCGGCACGATCCACTGCTCGGCGCTGGACACTCACGGCAACCTCGGCTGCACCACGACCACCTCGGGCCTGTCGTGGAAGATCCCCGGCCGGGTCGGCGATTCGCCGATCCTGGGGGCGGGCCTGTACCTCGACAACGAGGTTGGCTCTGCCGGCTCGACCGGGGTCGGCGAGGCCAACCTGCTGAACCTTTCCAGCTATCTGGTAGTCGAGGGCATGAGGCGCGGGCTGAGCGTCAAGGACGCGGTGATGGACGCCT
>JAFAHT010000025.1 GCA_019237095.1 Planctomycetaceae bacterium | reverse complement strand
TTCACCGCGGCGGCTCTGGTGGCCGTCTACTGGGGCACGGGAGTGCTGGCCCCCGACGCCCTGTTTCAGAGAGCGGGTATCCTCGCCGCGATCCTGTCGCTGAGCTTGTTCGCCTATACCGCGCTTTTCGGCGGGCTCAGTTTGCTGACTCGCCGTTCCCTGGTCCTGGGCGCGATCTATATCATCGTGTTCGAGGGGGTGGTGGCCAACATCGACTTCATGATCCGTCATGTGACCGTGATGTACTACTTGCGCACCCTCAGCGTCCGCTGGCTAGGCTTGCGGGTCGGCGATTGGGCGATCGATCCGGCGACTGCCCCGAGCGCGACCACATGTCTGCTGACGCTGATCGGCACCGGCTCGGTACTTGCCCTGCTGGGTGCCTGGCTCTTCAGCGTGCGGGAGTTCCGCGTCAAGACGCCGGAGGGAAGTTGACATTGAACCCGAAGGCTTACGGCGGACGTACTGGTCTAGCACAACGGGGCCCGGATCGAGGTGAGAACATGCCAGTCCCCGCGGATCGATCAACCCGCACGCCCCGCGACCAGCGCTGCCCTCTGCGCTATCTCGCTCTGTTCAAACCCTTCGATGTCCTCTGCCAGTTCACCGACGCCGATGGAAGGGCGACGCTCAAGGATCATCTGACTGTTCCCGGGGTTTACCCGGTTGGCCGGCTCGATCGTGATAGCGAAGGGCTGCTGCTGCTCACCGACGACGGTCGCCTGGCCCATCGCCTGACCGACCCGAGATTCGAGCACCCCAGAACTTATCTCGTACAGGTGGAGCGGGTTCCCGATCCGGCAGCCTTGGAAGCGCTGCGTCGTGGTGTTGTCCTCGCTGATGGTCCGACGCGCCCTGCCGAGATCGAGCTGCTGGAATCTGCTCCCTCCCTGCCCGACCGTCCGGTACCAATCCGCTTCCGCAAACACGTGCCCACCGCCTGGCTCCGGCTGACTCTTCGCGAGGGACGCAACCGCCAGGTCCGGCGAATGACCGCGGCCGTCGGTTTCCCGACCTTGCGCCTGGTGCGAGTTGCCATCGGCCTGATCGAGCTTGGCGACCTGGCGCCCGGCCAGTGGCGCGAGCTGACCGTTCAGGAACGCAGGGCGCTGCGTGCGTTACGATCCAGGAACCCTGGAGGTCAAGGTCCAGCGGATGGCTTCACGAGCCGACCTCGCGGAAGCCTGTAAACTGGGGTACACTGCAAGATCTCAGTCTGGTAACGCAGTCGATCGTGGTGGAGCCGAATCCCCGGCATCCCGGAACCCGCATTTCATGCCAATGGGGTCAGCCCGTGGTGGCAAGGGTCTGACCCCAAGCGTTCCTGGGTGTCTGGCTGAATGACGCTCACCTGACGTTGATCCGCCACTTCGTCGAACGCGAAAACCACCGGCTATTGGACGAATCGGCCGTTCCTCCATCTTGCGGCGCTCATTCAACTGGCCCGCCTGGTCCTTGGTCAGCCGCAGTTGCTCCTTCTTGGTGCCGCAAGCCCCAAGCGCAACCCAGCACGCCGAGCAGACCGAAACCCAGAAGCACCAGGCTCGCCGGCTCGGGGACGACAGTGATGGCGAAGACGCCGGTAGCGCCGTCCCCGCTGAAGGGTCCGGATGGAAAAGGCGGGGTGAGGAAGCCGCCGCGGCCGCCCGACACGTTAATGCTACTGACGTCGCCGGAAAACCCACCCGGCCCAACTTCGATGAGCACCCGGCCGCCGCCACCACCACCACCCCCGTCGAAAGTGGCCCCACCGCCTCCTTGAGCGCTCAAGACACCCGAACTCGAGAGCGTCACTGAATTGCCGTGTAGAAAGATGCCGCCGCCGCTGCCGCCGCCTGTCTGGCCGCTGCTGCCGCTGCCGCCGTTCGCCAGGATGCTGCCACTGACTGTGATCCTACCGACTGCGCCGATCTCAATCGCACCGCCGCCGCCACCCCGGAAGGGAAGCCGGCTCTAGAGGAATAGGAGCCACCACCGCTCCCCCCTTGAAGCGAGACCGCCAAGTCACCGTAACTGCTGCCACCTCGCCCGCCTCCAAAAGGGATGACCTGGAGGTAGGTGGGGGCAGGGGCCAAGGCGACGCGACCGCCGTTCCCGCCGCTGCCGCCGAAACCGCCGCCACCGGCGCTGCTGAACGCGCCAGTCGCAGGAATTTCGGCTCCGCCCTGACCCGCGCCGGGACCGGAATTGATACCGACACCGCTACCGAAGCCGCCGGGACCGCCGCTAGATGGAAGTGAAAGCCCTGGGGGGGGAGGGGCGCTGGCGTCGATCGTTCCATTGACGTTGATGTCACTCCGCGACAGCAAGGCCAATGGCAACGTCCCTGTGCCAACGAACATCTGATCACTGTTCACCGTGATTGACGAGAAGTCGAACACCGCAATGCCGTTGTAGTCGACCCCGGTCAGCAGCGTCGGACCGGGAGGACCGAGAGGACCGAACGGCCCGGGCGCGTTCAGCGTCAGGGTGCTGGTATTGAAATAGTACGTCCCCGCCGCCGTGGGCAACGACCCCACCGGGGCGAACGCCGTTGGGTCCAGCGGTCCGGCGGCCGCCGGAACAGCCGCGACCAACAAGAGGCTAAATCCCACCGGCACGGCCAGATGCTTCGTCCAAGTCATCATGGGAGGGCACTCCGTTTCGTTCTCGCTACCGACGGCTCCGCGACAAGGTCACCTGAGCGATGAACCGCTCGAATTGTCACAAATGCACGAGACATGGCAAGATAACACCTTACACAAGCGGTCTGGACATGACAATAGGATACATTAGGATACATTAGGATACATTGAGGACTCTCAGCCCACTCAAATACATGCGAATGCCAATGGCGTCAGACTCGATCGACGTATTCCCCACGTCTCCGACCTGCTTCCACTCGTTGCTCCCGTCAACGAGCCGACCTCGCGGAAGCCTATAAACTAGGGTACACTACAGGGTCTCAGTCTGGTAACGCAGTCGATCATGGTAACGTTGCTATAGTCTCGATTAATACCAGCTATTAAGTCGGCACACAAGTTATTGCATGCAAACACACATACGATCTCCTTCGGTTGGCACCGACGTCGGCCTGTGGTAAGGTACTTTGAACAGGAGGCTGCAAGCTATGACCATTCATTTACCCCAAGACCTGGAAAACTCTCTGCGGGCCGAGGTATCGAGCGGGCATTTCGCCTCCCTCGATGACGCGATGGCCGAGGCCGTCCGCTTACTGCTCCGCGACCGCACGCAGCGGCAACCGGAGGCGAGTCCGAACACCGGCCTAGGCTCCATCGGGGCCATGCGGGACGCGGCCGACGAGCTGGACGAAATCGTTGCAGACGCTTACCGCAAGCGACGAGAAGAACCCTGGCGGGACATCTCCGTTGAATAAAGCCCTGCTCGACACGGACATCTATTCTGAAGTCCTCAAATCCGTTGATCCGACCGTTACCTGGAACGCCACCGCCTACCGCCAAGCTCACGGCATCCTGACGCTTTCGGCCGTCACCCTGATGGAAATCGTCCGAGGCTTCCAAAGAAACCAGAGCCAGCGAAAGCTCCAGAACTTCCTGGCCGCCGTCGCCCTGGAAGAAGTGCTTGCCTTCGACCGGCCCGCCGGTGAGCTGGCCGGCCGCATCGCCGGCGAGCTGGAGCGGATTGGCCAGCCTATCGGCCTGGCCGATCCGATGATCGCCGCCATCGCCCTGACGCACGGCCTGGAACTGGTCACGGGCAACACCGCCCATTTTCAACGCGTTCAGCAGCTTGGCTATCCCCTAACCATCGTCAACTGGCGGATTTAGGTGATTCTGATTCTGCCTGGGGAGAGAAAAAAGGACGTCGCGGATTGTCAATTGTTTTTCGTGGCCGGCCTGGTCCGCGGAGTGTGAAGCCCAGCCTCAGCCGCGCGGCGGTCGCCAGCACCCATTGCGCTGTTCCTAATGGGCGGCCCCGTCCCACGCACTCCCACACCACTCGCAGCTGATGCTGGGCAAATGGCCTGAGGGGCTGATCCGACCCGCGGAGGGGCCGTATCGCCTGTCCACTTTTTCCATATCTTCGGGCCGTGTCGCGAAGCGGATCGACCGGGTCCGAGAGAGCCCCTTGTCACGACACGGGCCGGCCTCGCGGAAGCCTGTAAACTGGGGTACACTGAAAGGTCTCAGTCTGGTAACGCGGTCGATCGTGGTGGACCCGGATCTCCGGCCACAGCCGGCTCCTGCACGGAATCTGTAGGAAGAGGATTCTTCCGATGGCCAGACCTTCCCAGCTCCACGCCGCCTTGACCCTGGAGGAGTTTCTCCGTCTCCCGGAGATTGATGACCATCCCTACCTGGAATTCGTCGACGGGAGAATCGAGGCCAAAGTGTCTCCCCAGAAGAAGCACAGCGTGATCCAGAAACAGCTCATGATGAATCTGGACGCATTCTCCCAGCCTCGTGGGCTCGGCGAGACTTTTCCGGAGCTCCGCTGCACGTTCGCAGGCCGATCCCTGGTTCCCGATGTCGTGTTTCTGACGACCGATCACATTCAGGCCGATAGCCAGGGTGAGCTGATCAACGAGACCTTTCAGCCTCCGGACATCCACGTCGAGATTGCGTCCCCGGATCAACCGGCGAAACGGAATCGGGACAGGCTGCAATTTTCGACAGCCAATGGTTGTCCACTGGGCTGGTTGATCGATCCAGAACGGAAAACGGTCGAGATCTTCAGGTCCGGCGGGTCTCGCGAACGGTTGACAGAAGACGGCGTGCTTGAAGGCGCTCCGGTCCTTCCCGGCTACCGTCTGCCGCTCACCGAGCTGTTTGATTGGTTGAAGGTCCGCAGGATCAAGCCCTCGGGATCTGATTCGCCCGATCCCGGAGCTCCCATCTCATGACGACCGGTGTCTCGCCGCGAAACGTCGCGAATTCCCCCTTGCGGCTGGCCTTCGACGCCGGCACGCTGATCGTCGAGGGTCTCGCCGAGGGCGATGAGCCGGGCCTGCCCGGGGTCAAGTACGACTACCGCACCAAGGTCTTCCGCGCCGAGGCGATATGGTATCGCTCGCTGGTCGAGCACATCCGCAAGCAGGGAATCGCCTACACCGACCAGGCGCGGGCCTATGATCCGGTGCCCTGGAAACTTCAGGTCTCCAAGGAGGCGTTTCCCCACCAGGTGGAGGGTTTGCAAGCCTGGTGGAAGGAGGGTGGCCGCGGGGTGGTCGTGCTGCCGACCGGAACCGGCAAGACGCACCTGGCGAACCTGGCGATCGAAAAGGCCGGCAGACCGGCGCTGGTGATCACGCCCACGATCGATCTGATGAACCAGTGGTATGACGAGCTGGCAATGAGCTTTGGCACCGAGGTCGGCCTGCTGGGCGGGGGCTACTACGACATCCGGCCGCTGACCGTGACGACATATGACTCGGCCTACATGCACATGGAGCGTCTGGGAAACAAGTTCGGCCTGATCGTTTTTGACGAGTGCCATCACCTGCCTGGACCGACCTATGGCCTCTCGGCCACCAGCGCGATTGCCCCCTTCCGGCTGGGCTTGACGGCGACTCCCGAACGAGCTGACAACGCGCACACCCACCTCGATCAGCTCATCGGGCCGATTGTCTTTCGCCGCGAGATCACCGAGCTGCGCGGCCAGTTCCTGGCCGAGTACCGGGTGGTGACACTATACGTGGCGCTCAGCGAGGAAGAGCGGACTCGGTACGAGCAGGCTCGCGAGCTCTACCGGGGGTTCGTGCAGCAAGCGGGCATCAACATGAGCAAGCCCGACGGCTGGAGCAAGTTCCTCTATCTCGCCTTTCGCTCGCCCGAGGGCCGCGAGGCCTTCCACGCCTACCGCGAGCAGCGCACATTAGCCCTGGCCGCCCCGGCAAAGCTGAACCTGCTGGCTCGATTGCTCGACCGGCACAGCGGCGACAGAGTGATTATCTTTACGCATGACAACGCAACGGTCTACACGATTGCTCGCCAGTTCCTGGTGCCCGTCATCACCCACCAGACGAAGACCAAGGAGCGCCGGGAGGTCTTGGTCCGGTTCAACAGCGGAGCTTACCCGATCGTCGCGACGTCGAAGGTGCTCAACGAGGGTGTGAACATCCCCGAGGCCAACGTGGCGATCATTCTCTCCGGGTCGGGCTCCGTCCGCGAGCACGTCCAGCGCCTGGGCCGCATCCTGCGCAAATCCGGCGATAAGGAAGCCATTCTCTACGAAGTCATCACCCGCGGCACGGTCGAGGAGTTCACCTCGAACCGGCGCCGGCAACACAGTGCGTATGATGGAAATTGAGAGGCCGGGGACCGGCCGCGGATGAACGCGGATGAACGCAGACCGAAGAAGTACTATCGAGCACGGAGGGTGCGTCGAGACAGGGAGTTCAAGGCTGTCTCCAGGCTTCTCCCGTCTTGGGGCAGCAAGCAGACTCGGGCTGCTTGCTGCACAGGACCGTCGATGAGATTTCTCAAGATCGCTGGACAAAGGCGATCAGCACACTCATGAGCGAGTGGCAAGCAGTGCATCAGCCTTCGGGAAGTCGATGTCCGTGTCGGCGACGTGGTTGAAGTAGTTGGTGAAGATGTTGAGCGCCACGTTGGCCACCACTTCGGCGATCTCACCGTCGGTGAAGCCGGCCTGCCGCACCGCATCCACATCCCCGTCGGACACCTGCCCTCGGGTCTCGACCAGTTTGCGGGCGAAGTGTAACAACGCGTCCGTCTTGCCGTCCGCAGCCGTGCCCTGGCGGCTGTCACGGATCTGGTCCGGGGTCAGGCCGGCCATCTTGCCCAAGGCGCTGTGGGCGGAAAGGCAGTAGTTGCATTCGTTCACCTGGCCGACCGCCAGCGCAATCTGCTCGCGGTTCCTGGCCGACAGTGAACCCCCGGCCAGCGCCCCACTGAACTGGACGTATGCGTTGAGAGCCGCCGGCGAGTTGGCCATCGCCCGGACCATGTTCGGGACGAGGCCGAGCTTCGACTTGACGGCATCCAGTAGCTCCTTGGTATTTCCGGTGGCCGTATCCGGCGCGATCTGGGTCAATCGGGACATGGTCTGTTCTCCTTGCAGTCGTCAGTTCGCGTCAGACACTCCGACGCAAAATGCCGACGGATAATCACGGGTCGTGCCAATTACAATTCCACTTGTCAACGACAAGATCGGTTCTGCTGGACTAACCAACCGTCCGATCAAGGCTGCCTGTCAGGACTTTCAGCACCTCCTCGGCCTTCGCCCGGCCGCCGTGGCTCTTACTGATCCTTGCGAACGTGACTGCCCCCGCTTGCCATCGATGACGAACGTAGACGGGTACCCTTTCAGGGAGAGTGAATTCTTGCCTGCTATCGTCAGGGAACGGCAAAGGGGACGCGAGTCGTATTCAGGACTCCGGGTTCGTTTTTCGAGGACGGCCGCGGGGACGTGAAGCGAATCGGGAAATTCTGCCCAACCACCCAACCCAAACGCCTGCCCCTTTATCCTTCCCAGAGTCAGATGGCAATTCACCATGTCCCCTCCGCCTTATCCAGAACCTGTGCAAGTTGGGCCAAGCAACCAAGGAGGATCCGACCTTCAGCCAGGCCAAGATCGAGCCGGTGGGACGTGGTGTTACAGGTGGTGCGGACAGGCGTCACAGCCTGATGGTTCCACTGGCCCTTCGATTTGTTCCGGACGGACGGGCCTGAGTACCGCTGAGATGTCCAGGCGGCGGCATTCGGCCGGTATCCACGCGGCCAGAACACGAGCCAGGGCCCGATGATAACCGTTGGTGGCCTTGCGGCGGAGGCCAGCGGCGAATGCCGGTACCCACCACGCCAGATGGTCGCGGAAGAAATCGCGGTGGGCGCGTTCGCAAATACACGCCGGCTCGCTTGCCTCGGGACCAAGATCCGCGGTGGCCAACGCCAGGCGCTTCTTCAGCAACAAGAATGCCATGAACTCCAGTTGGAGCGCCAAATGGTCCGGACGCTCGGGAAAGGACTGCCTCGGCTCGATCCCGAAGGCCCGGTAGAACCCGGCGACATCGGCAAGCTGCTGCGAGCGGCCGAATGTCTCCAGGGCCGGGTAATACTCGGTCTCGTACGGGGGGCATTCCTTGGGGACCACCAGTCCGAAGACCTTGTCGTACTGGGCGCGGAGCGCCTGGGGCGAAGCCTCCAGTTCCTCCATCAGGCGGATCATCTCAAACTCATCGGACTCGGGCTGGAGCCAGTGCCAAGCCTCGATCACCAGGTCCTGGTTCTCCGCCCCCAATGCCCGCTCCCAGTCGGCTGAGTACGGGCCGGCGACGACTGCGGAAAGGAAGCGATAAAGGCACTCGCGTGCTAGATCATCGGCGGTAGCTTGGGAAGCGGAGCTTTCGCGGCGCATCAGGGATCTCCATCAAATGGAGTTGAGGTGGTGCTCCTTGAGGCGCTCGAACGTTGGCTCTTCGATCGTGATCCGCACGACCTCCTTGTCGAACTTGTTGAAGCCTATGACGGTATCGTTGTAGATCTCCTGCACTCTCTCCCGCCCAGAGGGTAGGATGACGGGGATCTCTGCAACCTTTGGGCCGCGCTCGATCGCGAATCGGAAGAGGATTTGGCGTTGGGTGCGGAAGAGCTGGAGGACGGCCAGCAGCTCACGATCAGGACAGGAATACTGCTCGAGGGCGTGATCGATGCCGGGACCGAACATCTGAGTCAGGTAGCCGCGCGGCACCCAGCGCGGCGGAATGTAGAAGCCGTTGGGCTCGGTGCCGAACTGAGGATATAAAGGCAGGGCCACCCGGCGCTCGCGGATGAGGAAGTAGAGTGGGTTGGCGGGATCATGGCTCCACGTGCCGTCCTCGGCGATCGCGACCAGTCCCTGGAGCCGGATCTTGCCGACGCAGGCCGACATGCACCGAGTCTCGCAGGGCGCGCCGTCGGAGCCGAGGAGCTCGTCCTTCCCCTCGATCCTCGGGTAGCAGCCTACGCATTTCTCGCTGGTGCGGGTGGTCCCCCGATACATTGATTTCTTGTACGGACACCCTTCAACGCATTTGCGATAGCCCCGGCAGCGTTCCTGGTCGATCAAGACGATACCGTCCTCTGGCCGCTTGTAGATTGCCTGGCGGGGGCACGAGGCGAGGCACCCTGGGTAGGTACAGTGATTGCAAATCCGAGCCAGGTGGAAAAACCAGACGCGGTGTTCGGGCAACTGCGCCGAGGCTCCGTGCTGCCCCTCGTTCCAGCGACCCCCGGCGGCCGTGTCCTCGTGGATATTGGGGTGCCGCCATTCGGCGTCGGTGGGCAGGTAGCCAAGGGCGACCTGCGCCCCCTCGGGGCCGACGTGCGTCGGGCCAGCCTCGAAGATCGTCTTGCCCTCGAAGGCCCCGTAGGGTTTGGAGCCCACGTCGGCCGTGGCGGCGTTCCAGGACTGGCGTCCCGGGTTGGCGGCCTCGAGCATGGCGAGCAATTTCGCGTCCCAGTGTTGTGGATAGCCGCCATAGGGTTTCGATTCGACATTGTTCCACCACATGTACTCCTGGCCCTTGGAGAAGGTCCAGGTGCTCTTGCAGGCCATGGTACAGGTCTGGCAGCCGATGCAGCGGTTGGTGTTGAAGACGAATGCGAACTGCCGGCGAGGGTGCTTCTCGTCGTAGGGAAAGGTCATCGCACGGCCGAGTTGCCAGTTATAGACCATCGCCATGGCGAACCTCCTGCGGCCTGCCGAGGCCGATCTGGATCAACTCCGGTGCGGCTTCGCCCGGCTCCTCATGGACCGTGGACCGGAACCGGAAGACTCCGTTGCGGTGAAAGACAGCGTCGATGCGTTCTCGCACGCCGGCCTCGCCAAGAACTCGCCAAAGGCCGTGGAGCATGGGATAAAACGGGTCCCGAAAGAGGGCGGCGATCTGCTCGGCATTCCAGCCCATCCAGGCGTACTCCTGGACGACGGCGCGAATCAGAAGATCGGGGTCGCCCGCGACGGGTGTTGCACAGAGGGTCATGGGATCGTCCGCCATCACTTCCCGTGAAGCGGGATGGACCTTGGGGACGAACCGCTCGGCACTGCTTTCCATCTCCGTCTCCCTCGCCTCGCGGCTTTCAGGACTTGCCGATGATCTTGACGTATCCGCCCGCCAGGTATTGCACGTTTTGAGGAGTCTCCTCGCCTGGACTGTAGCCGCGCGTGCCCGGTTCCCAGATTCCCTTGCCGCCGATGCCGCCGTCCTCGGCCTTGGTGACCTTGATCAAGGTCTCCTTGGGGACGGTGTTGATGGCGTGGTTGTCCACGTCGAAGCCGAAAACGAAGCCCATCGTCCCAGTCTTCTTGTGGAACAGGGTGTCGGTCTGGTGCATCGGCGGCATCCAGCCGCGGGTAATGCTTTGATGCGACCCATAGCGGTAGCTGGCCTGGTAGCCGGTCTCGGCGGCCAGGGCGCGCCCGTCCGGCCTCGTCTCGTGCGCCCGAACGCTCCGCTCGGTAGCAATCTGCCCGGTGTGCTTCATGATCGTGAAGTGGTAGGGCAACCCCGGGTTGAGCTTGACTCGAACCAGGCAGCGGAACGCCTTGTGCCGCGGGCTCTTCTTGTCGTCGGCCCAGCCGATGTAGGGCCGGTCGAGCGGGTTGGCATCCACGAAGACGTAATCTCCCTCGTGCAGCCCTTGCGCGGCGGCCGCCTCCGGGTTCATCTGGATCTGGCGGTCGGCCACGCCCGGCGCTCGTTTATCGGCGCGGTAGGGATCTCCGAAGTTGTCACTCCAGATCCAGTGCCAATCGACCGTGGACCACGAAGAGTGCGTTGAGTGCCGGCTCTTGGGAGTCGAGCAGAAGAAGCGGAAGCCCTGGGTCCAGAGGGGATTGACGGTTTTCTTGATCTCCTCCCACGACAGCTTGACGTTGCGCACCTGGCGCAGGTCAGGGTCGGTCGTGTCGCGCGGGATGCCGTAGTCCTTGGGCCGGACGTACGGGCTGGTGGAGACGATCGCGTTGGGCAGGTAGGGCGTGGCCTCGACCGCCTCACGATGAACGACCAGGTTCTCGCCGTACTCGATCGCCTCGGGGATGTCGGCATAGCTGGCCAGCCTGCCACTGTCGGTGTAGAACGGGATCGAGTCGTGGACCTGCTCCCAGAACGGCACGCGTGGGTAGGTGCGGAAGAGCATGAGGGCCGCCCCTGGCTCGCCGCCGTATTCCCCGGCCATTAGCTGATCAACCTGATAGGCTCCATTCGAGCCCCGCGTGGTCGTGCAGTTGTCCAGGACGCGTTGGAGGTAGACGGAGGCCTTCTTTTCGGTGACGAACTTGAAGTAGTCGGCAAACCGCCTGTCGCCGGTCCGGTCGGCCAGCGCGCGGGCCACGCCGGCGAACACCTCGCCATCATCGCGGGAATCGTAGACCGGTTTGATCCCCCCCTTCCAGACCTGGAGGAATGGGTTCGAGCACGAGGCGCCCATGTCGAGGTCCTGGAACTCGACCCATGAGTTGACCGGCAGCACCACGTCGGCGTACTCGGCCGACCCGGTCCACTCAATCTGCTGGTCGACGATCAGATCCATCCTGGGCAGGGTGTTGACGACGATGTTGTAGATCCACTTCGCCTGATTGAGGAAGTTGGCGTTGTTGTACCAGAGGGCCTTGGTCGGTGTGGGCAAGTGGGTCTTGCCGGTGAAGACCTTGCGGCCTTCTCGGGTCTCGGCGGCCAAGATTTTCTCACCGCAGGCCCAGTAGGAGGGATCCTCGGCGTCATTTGTATGGCGTAGTTCCTCGTGGGTGATGCGCGTCTTCTCGTCGAGGACGGGGTGAAACGGGTCTTCAGCGGTATAGGAGCCGACCCCCGGCCCGCTCCACGGGGAGGCTTGCAGCAGGGCCCCCTTGTAGTTACCGGCCCACGTGTGCACGCCGGCGCCATGCTTGCCGATGTTGCCCGTCAAGAGCATCGGCAGATAGGTCGCGCGGTTGTGTAACGTGGCGTGGAAATAGTGGTTGATCCCCTCGCCGATATGGATCGCGACGGGTTGGCCGGCCTTGGTCGTCTGCCAGATATCCTCGGCCAGCCGCCGCACCAGCGCGGCCGGGGCGCCGGAGATCTCTTCGACGGTCTTGAGGTCGTAATCGGCGAGGTGCCGCTTGTACATCGTGAAGATCGGCAGGACCTCCACGGTCTTGCCGTCGAGCAGGTGAACCTGGAAAATGCCTTCCAGCGCGGGTTCAACGAGCATCTTCGCGCCCACCTCGTCGCGCGACAGCGCCGCGACTTGACCCGCCTTGGGGTCCCATACGCAGAAGTCGCCGATCGTGGCGCGCTGCTGATCAGTCAACCCCTGGATGGTGTAGGACGGACCGCCGTTCAGGTCCTTGGGCTTGTAACCCTTGATGACCTCTTCAGGCCGCAGCCGCTTCAGGGTGTCGGTACGGACCAGGAGCGGAAAGTCGGTGAAGCGGCGCACGAAGTCGGCGTCATACCACCCCTCGTCGATCAGGATTTTGGCGAGGCCGAGGAAGACGGCCGTATCGGAGAGGCCGGGCCGCACGCCGATCCAGTAGTTCGACTTCGTGCCCGGACAGTTGTACTCCGGGGCGATGTCCACGAGCTTGCCGCCGCGCTCCATCACTTCATTGAGCCAGTGCGACTCGGGCATCTTGTTCTCGATCAGGTTCTTCCCCACCTGGATGACCAGCTTGGAGAACCGCAGGTCGTTCATATCCATGTCAGAGGTCTGGAGACCGTGAACGTACGGGTGACCCGGCGCTTGGTCGCCGCGCCAGGTATACTCGTTCCAGTCACGGCCGCCACGAGCCTGCTCGGGGGGCACGCCCCGCACGTGGTGGTCGAGCAAGCCCAGCAGATTGGCCATACGGTAGATGCCGAACTTGCCGATCACACCGTGGATCGGCAGGTTCGAGCCTACCTTGACGGTGCGGGTGCCGGCTCCCTGGACCTGGTCGATCATCAGCGGGTCATAGCCGTCTTTGGCCAGCCGCGCCCGCCCCTGGTCGCCGCTGTAGGTCCGTGCCACCGCTGCAAGCCCCTCTGCAAGATAGCGGTACGCCTCATCCCACGAGACCCGCACGAACGTATCATTGCCCCGGTCGTCAAAGCGATACTTCGTCCTCAGCGCCGGCTGGTCAGACAGCGCGGGGTAGCCCGCATCGGCCCACTCCTTCCAGCCCTTGCGCACCACCGGGCCGCGCAGCCGGTACGGCCCGTAGACTCGCCGGTGCATGGTGAAGCCCTTGGGACATCCGCGCGGGTTCCAGGCCTTCGTTGCGGTGTTGCCGTAGAGGTCGCCACAGCGGTCGTGGTCGTAATTCTGCTCGCTCCGGAGTATGACACCATTACGCACGAAGGCACGAAGGCGGCACATATGCGTGTCATTCGGCGCACAAACCCAGGTGAACGTGGAATCGTAGCGGTACTGGTCGCGGTAGACCTTTTCCCAGTCGCGCGAGGGGTAGACGCCTAACGGGTTGGCCACGCTCACGGGCTCAAATGCCCACAGCCTCGGCGCCAGCAGGCTCGAGGTCCCGGCGGTCAGGGCCGTTTTGAGGAAATCGCGTCGGATCATTGTCGCGCTCCGTATCGGTGGTCGACGCGTGCCAGGCGCGCCGCGCCCCTGGTTATTCCAGCTCTAGGTCATGCCAGATCGAGACGAGCTTCTGACCATCCCTGTCGTGCGCCGCGCCGTCCCAGAGGGCGAAGGCGATCGAACAGCGATCGCTCCCTCCCAGCTCCAGCCCAGCTTCGGGCGGGACTTGCAACGGCCGGCGCACGACGACCGTCCAGCGGCCATCCTTCCAGCCTCCATGGGCCGAGGTCACCTGCGAGATGCGCGGGCGGAACGTCAGGCTGCCGAAGCCCTTGGCCTGGAGGTTACAGCCGGGCAAGGCATGGCTCGGGTCGGACCGAGGATTGCCCGCTGCCCAGGCGGTGACGAACTCCGGAGACTGGCGATCCGTGGGATGGGTGCGTGGGCCAAGGGTCCCCTGCTCGAAGGGATACTGATCCACTGCCATGTGGGGATAAGCCGTGTCGACGTCGGCATACTGCTCAAGATCGGCCTGCGCGGCGGAGTTCCAGAGCCAGACATCCACCGATCCGTCCGACGCCCCCATGCCGAGGAAGGGCTCGTGCTCCCCTTTGAACAGTTGCAAGGCGGCCATATCGGGGAAATCCTGGGGCCGGATCGCCTGCATGTCTCGGGTCTCATCGCGCCATGTCAGGCGGATGGCGAGCGTCTGGCCGTCATGCACTGCCTGTACGTGGAGATCAGGGTCCCCGAAATCGCGCCACCAGAGCGGGCTGACGACGATCGGGCTTGATGTCACTGTGTCCCATTGCCCGTCGGGAATCGCCTCGGGCAGGGTTGTCTTGGCTCGCATGGCGGTGAGCCGCGCGCGGTGGTGCTCAACCTTGGCCGGCGTCGAGGCGTCGGAGAGCGATTGGATGTAGTTGATCAGGTCACCCACTTCTGCCGGCTTGAAGTTGGGCGACGCGGGCATCGGGGTTCCCGGCACCCCCAGTAGGATCCTCGCGTAGAGCTGCTCTCGCTCGCGTCCCCCCTTGAAGACTCCTCGGGTGAAGTCGCGTGGCCGGATCGGCACGCCGCTCTCGTCGTGCTGCTCCTGGACGCCGTCGCCTTTTCCTGAGTTGCCATGACAGGTGGCGCATTGCTTGAGATACAGCTCGCGGCCGCGTGCCACTGACTCGGAAGCGGGGGCCGGCAAATCGCGGGGGATCTCGAGGACTGAGCCCGGTCGCATCCGCGAGTCGAGGGTCTTCGCCAATTCTTCCGGAACCACCTCCTCGCCAAACTCTTTCGCCTCACGGCGCAGGCGGTCCTCAAGACCGCCGCGGACCAGTCGCCGGACGTGAGTGACCAACTCCTTTCGCTCCGCCTCGCCGAGGTGGCCCAAGGGGAACATCGCCGAGCCAGGCATGCCGCGGACCACGACGCGCATCAGGTCCTCGTCGGAAGGAACCCGATTCGTTGTCGTCACCAGCCGGAACTGGCCTTCGCGGAAATTTCGGGGCTTGGGGTAAAGGAAGCGGGCCGCTAGGCCGTTGCCATCGCCGTTCTCGCCATGGCACGCCGCGCAGTATCGGCCAAAGAGCTGCGGACCGTCCAGTACGGTCGCTGCGGTCTCGGCCTCTCCTGGTGAAACGCCTCTTGACGGAGCCGCAACCCTGGTGCCTGCCGCCCCGGCCTGGGAAACCGGTGGCGGGGTTGCCGAATCCCGGGATTGGCCACATCCCCAGCCGTGGATGAGAACCAGACCAAGCACGACCCAGGTGGCAGGGTAGGTTTGCGTCCGGAGCGCATCATGGCTCTTGCGGTGGGGTAAACGTCCTCCGCAACGGAGGCGGAGTTGCGACTTGGTGTGAACAAGACCAGGGGACATGGCTCTGGACCTCGCTCTTCTTCAAAGGCCCGATGTGCCAGACTCGCAATTGAGGCCGGTCCGGCGAGACTCGAGCGATCAGGACCGAATCGACTTTTCCCCTTGTCAAACCACTCTAAAGCCACTAAATTTGGATGTCAAGATCCAGATGTCCATTTTGTGGTCGAGGCGTTTCTGATGATCTCCCAGACTGCCGAGTATGCCCTGCGAGCCGTCGTGATGTTGGGCTCGAATCCTGGGAGCCCGCGGACGACGCAGCAGATTGCCGAGCAGACCCGAGTCCCCTCCGGGTATCTGTCCAAGGTCCTCCAAGCCCTGGGCCGGGCCGGGCTGGTCGAGGCACAGCGAGGCCTGTACGGAGGTTTTGTCCTGTCCCGCCCACTGGACGATCTGACCATCCTCGATGTCATCAACGCCGTCGATCCCCTGCAGCGGATCGACCGCTGTCCGCTGGGGCTCGTCGAGCATGGAAATCGCCTATGCCCGTTGCATCGGCGCCTCGACCAGGGAATCGCTCAGATCGAGGTGCTGTTCGGGGGGACTACGATCGGCCAACTGCTCGCCGAACAGGACACGAGCCAGCCCCTGTGTGGAATGGTGGCCCATGGCAAATCGCCTGCCCGCTCCTGACGAGGACGACATGCTCTCCGCGAACCCTCCTTTCGTCCGATTGGCCCCGCCCGTGCAGGCGGATCAAACATCAGTCCCACACACCCCTGAGGGAGAGACCGCCGCCATGATCACGAACGGTCAGGGCGAGTTCGCCATTTCCCCGGATCTCCTGTTGTCCGAGCTGTTTCGCTCGCACCCGGACACGCGGATCGTCTTTGACCGTTATGGTCTGCGCGGCTGCGGGGGCCCACTGGGCCCCAGCGAGTCGATACGTTTCTTCGCCCGCGCCCACGGGGTTGACGAGCTGACGCTGCTGCGCGAGCTGGAGCAGGCCGTGGCCGCTCCACGGCCTAGGTCCCATTGCGCCGCCCCAATGCGCCTTGCCCCAGAACTTGCCGATTCGATCTATCGCCGCTACTTCCTGGCCGGAATCGCAGTCGTGCTCTCGGCCGGGGCGAGTTGGGGAGCCTGGCTGCTCTGGACGATCGGCCTGAATGGCTCGTTTCGGGCGGTGTCGGTCCACGCGATCAACGCACACGGCGAGGCCCAGATCTTCGGCTGGGTCGGGTTGTTTATCATGGGGTTTGCCTATCAGGCGTTTCCCCGGCTGTGGCAGACGACGCTGGTTGCGCCAAGACTGGCGGTCGTTGCATTCGGGCTGATGGTCGGAGGGCTGTTCGTCCGCACTGTCGGCATCTCGGCGGCAGAGGCCTGGACCCTGGCTGCACCGCTGGCGCTGACGGGCGGACTGATGCAGGTCGCGGCGGTCGGTCTCTTCACGAGCCAGTTGCTCGTCACCTTCTGGCGGAGTGGTGCGGTGGTCGAGGCGTACGTCGGCTTCGTGGTCGCCGCGCTGGGCTGGTTCCTGCTCTCCACTGTGTTCAGCGTCTGGCACTCCTGGCACACGATGACCGCGCCGGACGTGGATGCGTTGGTCTGGGCGATTGCTACCTACCAGGCCCCGCTCCGCGACCTCCAAATCCACGGGCTGGCTCTCTTCATGATCCTCGGTGTGTCGCTGCGAATGCTGCCGGCGATCTATGGCCTGCCCCGCGTGCCGGAGCGATGGGCGTGGTGGCTCTTGAGCTTGCTCACCGGGGCAGTTGTGGGGGAGACGATTGTCTTCCTTGCCTATCGATGGACCGGCTACCACCTCATCGCGATGGGGCTTGTACCGATCTGGGCGATCATGACGGCAACCATACTTGTCTTGGTGCTGCAATGGCGGCCGTGGCGACCAATGCCCGAGCCCGACCGCACCGGCAAGTTCGTCCGCGCTGCATACTTGTGGCTGCCAGTGTCGCTTGTGATGTTGCTGGTTATGCCTGCGTACAACCGCCTGGTCGGTGTAAGCTTCAGCCATGCGTACTTTGGCGCAACGCGGCACGCGATCACCGTTGGGTTCATCACGCTGATGATTATGGGCATGGCGGCCAAGGTCGTTCCGACTCTCAACGGAATCGACCCCCGAACGCTCTCGAGCCTTCGAGGCCCTTTTCTCTTCGTTAACCTCGGCTGTGTGCTCAGGGTCACAATGCAGATTGCCACCGACTGGATTCATGCCGCCTACGCACCGATTGGTTTGAGCGGCATCCTCGAAGTCGCGGGGCTGGCCTGGTGGGGGTTGGGGCTCGTGGTCATGATGCGCCGAGGTCGGCATGCAGAAGTCGTGGCCGCCTCCTCGCTCGCGCCCGCGCGGGTCGAGGCCAACCATCGGGTTGCAGACGTGCTCGAGTGGTTCCCGCGGACGGAGGAGGTTTTCCTTCGCCATGGATTCACGGCACTCAAAAGCGCGGTCCTCCGCCGGACGTTGGCCCGACAGGTGACCGTGGCTCACGCCGCCGCTCTCCGCGGCGTCAGCTTGACAAACCTTCTGAAAGATCTCAACGACCTTGCCTATGAGCCAGTCATGGAACTGCCGGTGCTATCGGCGGACACATACTCTTGCACGAAAGGGGGACTGCAATGAACATCACGCAGGACACACCCGTTGGCTCGATCGTCGTCGAGCGGCTCGGCCGCGCCAGTGTCTTCGAACGCCTGGGAATCGATTACTGCTGCCACGGAGCAACGCCGCTCGAAAAGGCCTGCGCCGAGCGCTCACTGGACGTCGACCATGTCTTGGCCGAGATCGCCGAGAGTGACCAGCGCGGGGTGAACGAGGACGTCGACCGCGTCGATTACTCCGCGATGCCCGCGGGCGACCTCGCCGACCAGATCGTGGCGACCCACCACGTCTATCTCCGACGCGAATTACCCAGACTCTCGGAATTGATCGACAAGGTGGTCGCCGCGCACTCTTCGAATCACCCCGAGCTGATTGAAGTGCGTCAGACGTTCGCTGCGCTCCGTCAGGAGCTGGAAATGCACTTGATGAAAGAGGAGCGGGTGCTGTTCCCGTTGGTGAAGCAGCTCGAGGCGGCTCTCGAACCCTTCTCAATTCACTGCGGGACGGTCGAAAATCCGATCCGGGTCATGGAGCACGAGCACGATTCGGCCGGCTCGGCGCTCCAACGGATTCGGGAGCTGACCAGCAATTACCGGGCACCCGACGACGGCTGCGCGTCGTTTACAGCGCTGTACGACGGCCTGTCGTGCCTCGAGTCTGACCTCCATCTCCATATCCACAAGGAAAACAACATCCTCTTTCCCAGAGCCGCCGCGCTCGAGTCTGCCTTGATGGCGGCCAAGGGCTGACCCGAAAACTATCGAGGCATCCACACAAGTGATTACCCCGGAGAGGAACTGATGTCCGGCGAATCCCTGCCCCCAATTGTTGAGTCGATCGCCACAGAACACCCCGACGTGTGGGATGCCTACGGCCGCCTCGGTGAGGCGACCGAGAAGGCTGGGCCGCTCGACGCCAAGACCATCCGACTGGTGAAACTGGCCCTCGCCATCGGCGCTGGACGGGAAGGCCAGGTTCACTCGCACGCCCGCCGCGGCCGGAAGCTCGGCATCACACCCGCCGAGCTGAGGCAGGTCGCGCTCCTCGCTATCCCGTCGCTCGGATGGTCGGCCGGGGTGGCTGCCCTGAGCTGGATCAACGACGTGCTTGAACCACCCTCCGCCTGACAAACGGAAACCGTCGTGCGGTGTCGGGAGCATCCCTCCTGGGGACAAGACAAACCCGATCTGGCTACGGGTCGGGGCGGCGACCCGCAGCTTCGATCACGGTCTGTCAAAAACCTTCCGAGAAGAAAGACCTGCGATGAAAAGGCTCTGGTTATTCCTGACCGGCGTCATGCGCTGTGTCACTCGCCGTTCTGGGCTGCATCGGGACACGGATCTACCAGGAGATGCCGCCGATCCCTGACCGCGTCGTGACCACTAAGGAGTGTACCCGCGAGCGCACCTTTTTTTCCCTCTTGAAGTCCAGGTCGCGTGGCATTTAAAGTAGACATCGAGGTCTCGAAGTCTATTTTGTTGATTCGAGAAATGAGTAAACGCATGACTCTCAATGCGCAAACGCCCGTGGGACAGATCGTGACCGAACGATTGGGGCGGGCCGCCGTGCTGGATCGTCTCGGGATCGATTACTGTTGCAGAGGGAAAATGACGCTGGGTCAGGCGTGCGCCGAACGGGGCATCGAGCTCGGCGAGGTGCTTCGCGCACTGTCGGCCGTCGAGATCGATGCGGCTTCAGCGGATCAGGTCGAGTATTCTGCACTGCCCGCAGGCGCACTGGCCGATCATATCGTGGAGACACATCACACCTACCTGCGCGAGGTTCTGCCTCGCCTCGATGTCCAGTTCGACAAGGTCGTCGAAGTCCACGCTGAGCGGCATCCCGAACTCCGCCAGATGCAAGACGTTTTCCGGAGACAGTGGGCCGAGCTTGTGCTGCACCTGGTGAGGGAGGAACAGGTCCTCTTTCCGTTCATCAAACAGCTCGAAGCTTGGGCGAGTCTTCCTCGGATCTACCGCGGCAGTGTCGACTATCCGATCCGGGTCATGGAGCACGAACACGATTCCACCGGGTCGGCCCTGAAGAGTCTTCGCAAGCTCAGTGGTGGCTTCGCCGCTCCTCCCGATGCCTGCCCGACCTACCGTGCGCTGCTCCACGGCCTGGCGGAGCTGGAGGCCGATCTCCATCGGCACATCCACAAGGAGAACAACATCCTCTTCCCGAAGGCCTCCGCGCTTGAGGCCTCGCTCCGCGAAGGGAAAGCGGCGCCTTCGCCTTCTTCGGGGGAGTCCCCCGCCAGATCAGCTACGACAACTCCAAGATTGCCGTCGCCAGGATCACCGGCGGCCGGAAATGAAAGGTCACCGCCGAGTTCCTCAGACTGAAATGTCATCACTTGTGATGAGAATCCGATCATCGTGACGATCGGCGTCTGTCGACAGTGCAACAGCGTCCACACCACGCGGGTTTACCACCGCGATTATCCCGAGGTCTGGGCCGAATCGAGGGTTGATCCACATGCGACTAGGCCGACCACTGGCTCCGGGCGTAGCCGTCGCCCGTGCTTATTGTCCCGATCAAGGTCCGGTGCACGGCCCGGCCAGGCAACTGGACCCCACAGAGACCCCCGACCAGATCCGGCTGTTCGAGAGCGTCTGCGCCGCCGCAGCCCAGGAGCTCGACGCCCGGATCGCCCACACGGTCGCGCAGCTAGGTCAGCAGAACGACACCACCATCCTTCATACTCATCGCCAGATGCTTGCGGACCCGACGCTGGCTGATAAGGTTAAGTTGGCCATCCGAGACCATGGCCTGGACGCGGGGACCGCCTTGCAGCACGTCTTGGAGGGGTACGAGAGCCAATTTGCGAAGATCCGGGATGAGTACCTCAAGCAACGCGTAGCGGACCTGCGCTGCGTCGTCGGTTTTGTCCTCCGGCACCTGCAGGGTCGCCAGAGTTCGGCGCCGCCCTTCGGGCCGGACGAGCCGGTGATCCTGGTCACCCACGAAGTGCTGCCATCGCACCTCCTGCTATCCCAGCACTTCCGGCTGGCGGGCATCCTCACTGAGGTCGGGGCCGAAACGGGACACGCCGCGATCCTGGCCCGTTCATTGGGGATTCCGGTGTTGGCCGGGTTACCAGGCATCTTGGACGAGGTCCGCACGGGCGACATGATTGCCCTGGACGCCCACGAGGGGCAAGTGCATATCAACCCAGACTTCGAGGTGCAAACCACCTACCGACGGCTGCAGCAAGCGGAGGCCGAGCGGCGGGACCGGCTGGCCGGAAATCGCGACCAAGAGCCGGTCACGGTGGACGGAACGCGTGTCGAGTTGCTCGCGAACGTCAACGGCGCGGACGATGCCGCCCTGGCCTCGCAGGTCGGAGCCGGCGGGGTCGGGCTGTACCGTACGGAATACCTGTTCCTGACTCACCCCGGCATGCCCGACGAGGAGGAGCAACTGGCCACCTACCGGGCGGTGGTGGAGGCCGCCCCGGGCCGGACCGCCATCATCCGAGCCCTGGACCTTGGGGTGGACAAGTCGGTCTCCTACCTGGGCCGCCATGACGAGCCCAACCCAGCGCTGGGCGTCCGGGGCACGCGTCTGCTCTCGGCAAGCCCTGAGCTCGCGCAGACCCAGTTGCGTGCCATCCTGCGGGCCGGCCGATACGGCCGGGTAAGCCTGCTGCTCCCGATGGTCAGCGCGCTCGAGGAGGTGCGCTGGGCCAAGGGGATGCTCGACGACGCACGCCTGAGCCTGCGGCGGCGGGGAGAGCCCTTCGCCGAGGATATGCCCTTGGGGGTGATGGTGGAGGTCCCGGCCGCCGTCGCCTGCCTGGACGACCTCATGGAGGAGGTGGATTTCGTCAGCATCGGCACCAACGATCTGATCCAGTACCTGATGGCCGCCGATCGCACCAACCCTCAGGTTGCCCACCTTTGTGAGCCGTCCAACCCGGCAATCTGGCGGGTGCTTCAGCGAATCATTGGGGTTTGCATTGGGCGCGGCAAGCCGGTGACGGTGTGCGGCGAACTGGCCGGGCAACCGCAGAGCTTCTTACCCCTGCTGGGCCTGGGGCTGCGTCGGTTCAGCATGAGCCCGGCCCTGGTGCCGCTTTTCAAAGATCTCGTACGCCATAGCAACGCCCTGGAGGCCCGGGCGGTTGCCGAGCGGCTGATGCGGATGAAGACGGCAGGCGAGATTCGCGACTGCCTGGCCGAGGAGACGGATAGATTAATGCTACACAGTTGTATTAAATTTTAACGTAGAGGCGAATCGCCCGCGCTGGCCTCGGCCGGACTCGTCGACCGGCTGAGCCGCGTCTTCGACTCCGCGTCCGCTCGGTGGTGGAGCGAACCCATCGGGGCCGTGCTCGCGACATCCAGGCCCTCATCGCTCGGGGCGACGATCAGGCCTGAAGGCCCTGAGGTTGGTCCTGGAAGACGAAGCGCAGGCAACGACAGGAAGGAGATCGTCATGTCCACTTCTCACCTCGCCCTCAAGGAATCGGGCCCCCCGCCGGAAAAGATGCCGGGGCACTGGCTGCTGGCGCGGCTGGGCAAGCGCGTCCTCCGGCCCGGTGGTCTGGAATTGACCCAGCGCCTGCTGGAAGCGCTCCGGATTGGCCCTTCCGATGAGGTGGTCGAGTTTGCCCCGGGCTTGGGTGTCACTGCCAAACTCACGCTCGGCCGCCACCCGCGGCGCTACACTGCGGTTGAGCGTGACCCGGTCGCGGCCGAGCAGGTGCGGCGT
>JAFAHT010000317.1 GCA_019237095.1 Planctomycetaceae bacterium | reverse complement strand
ATTGACACCCGAAGCCCTCGACGCGTACACCGGCCGATACGAGGCGGGACCGGAGCCTGGCGCCCTGCGGCTCACCCTCAAACAAGAGAACGGCCACTTGCTGCTGACGCTTCCCTTCCGGTCCACGCCGCTACCGCTCGATCCCGTCTCCGATACGCTGTTTGTCATGCCTCACACAGACGCCCGCTTCACCTTCCAGAAGGATAAGCAAGGGCGGGTGATGGGCGCCCTCTTTCAGGTCGGCGACGCGGAGAGGAAATTGATCAGAGCCAGGGAATGAACCGGGACCGCGCTGTCGCTGGCCATCGTGATGGCCTTAGCCGATTCGGCCGGTGATATAGGCCTCGGTTCGCTTGTCCTTGGGGTTGGTGAACAGCAGGTCGGTAGGGCTGAACTCGGCGAGGATGCCGGTGCGTTGGATCTCTGCGGCCACGGTCTCGTCGAGCATCAGGCAAGCGGTCATGTCGCTGACCCGCCGTGCCTGCTGCATATTGTGGGTGACGATGATGATCGTAAAGTCGGCCTTGAGGTCGTCCATCAGGTCCTCAACGCGTGCCGTTGAGATGGGGTCGAGGGCCGAGCACGGCTCGTCCATGAGAATGACCTCGGGCTCGACGGCCAGGGTCCTGGCAATGCAGAGCCGCTGCTGCTGGCCACCGGAGAGCTCGAGGCCGGAGCGATGGAGCTTGTTCTTGACCTCGTCCCAGAGCGCCGCGCGGCGCAACGATCGCTCGACCAGGTCATCCATGTCGCCGCGGTAGCCGTTGATCCGTGCTCCCCAGGCAATATTATTGTAGATGCTCTTGGGGAACGGATTGGGCTTCTGGAAAACCATGCCGATGCGCCGTCGCAGCGAGACCGCGTCGGTGCCAGGGGTCGAGATCAGTTCACCGTTAAACCGGATCTCCCCTTCCATACGCGCACCGGTGATCAGGTCGTTCATGCGGTTGAAGCAGCGCAGGAGCGTACTCTTGCCGCAACCGGAGGGCCCGATGACCGCGGTGATCTTGTGGCGGGGTATGTCGATGGTGATGTCCTTGAGGGCCAGTGCCGCACCATACCAGACAGAGAGCCCGCGGGTGGTCAGGACCATGGGTTTCTCGTCCCCTGGCGGTGGAGCGAGGCTGGAAGGCGCAGTGACCGGTTCGACACGGGGTTCTGTGACACTCATGAGTTCGTCATGGCTGATGCCAAAGGAGATTTCTGGCTTTCTCACTGATAGCGTTGGAACCGGTTGCGAATCATGATGGCGGCGGCGTTCATCGAGAGCAAGAGGATCAGCAAGATCACGATTCCCCCCGCCGTGATGGTCTGGAACATTCGGTCCGGCTCTTTAGCGTAGTTGTAGATCTCGACCGGAAGTGCCGTGTAGCGCTCGAGCGGTCCCTTGGGAAGCTTGCGAATGGCTCCCGCCGCGCCCACCATGAGCAGCGGGGCGGTCTCGCCGATGGCCCGCGAGAGACCGAGGATCGTACCGGTCATGATGCCCGGCAGGGCCGCGGGAAGCACATGGCCGGAGACCATCTGCCAGCGGGTCGCTCCCAGGGCCAGCGCGGCCTGGCGGAGCGAGCCGGGAACGGTGCGCAGCGCCTCCTGGGTTGTGATCACGATGATCGGCAGGATCAGCAAGCCGAGCGTCAGCGCGCCGGCCAGCAAGCAGGGGCCCAAGGCCAGGGCCTTGACGCCAAATGCTCGCACAAACAGGGCCAGGCCGAGGATGCCGTAGACAATCGAGGGCACGCCGGCCAGGTTGGCAATGTTGGTCTGGATGATCCGCCGAAGCCGGCCCGGGGGCGCGTATTCCTCGAGGTAGACGCCTGCCGCGACTCCCACCGGTATCGCCAGGAGCGCGACCAAGCCCAGTAACCAGAGACTGCCGACGATGCCGACCCGGTAGCCGGCCGTCGCCGGATCGCTCGACTGGCGGTTCAGCGCGACCGTTCTCAGGAGCCCCCAAAGCTCCCTCAGGTTGGCCACGATTGCGTACCAGGGATTGTCCGGCTTCCCCTTGAGCGCGGCATAGAGGATCGACCCCAGCAGCACCACCAGCACGATCAAACCGGTGAGCGTCGCCAGGAAGCAGGCGGCACCAAAGATTGGCCCGAGCAGGCTGCGGATCATCCGGTGCGGCCGGAATCGCGGTGCGGCCGTCTCGCTCATTGATAGACCTCGCGATATCGCGCCAGCACCAGGCCCGAGATGATGTTCAGGCCCAGGGTGATGACGAAGAGGGACAGGCCGACGGCAAAGAGCGAAAGGTATTTTGCCGTTCCGTACGATGCCTCGCCGCTGATCACCTGGACAATATAGGTGGTCATGGTTTCCAGCGATTCGAGGGGGTTCAGAGTGATCTGGGGCAGCATTCCCGCCGCCAGCACGACAGCCATGGTCTCGCCGACAGCACGGCTGATCGCCAGGATGAACGAGGCGACGACCCCGGAAAGCCCCGCGGGTAACACCACCCGGGTCGAGACCTCGAACTTGGTCGCCCCCAGCCCGTAGGCCGCTTCGCGCAAGCCCCGCGGAACCGCCGAGAGCACGTCCTCGCTGAGCGACGATACCAGGGGGATGATCATGACCCCGACCACGATGCAGGCCGACAGAGCGTTGAACTGCGGCACCCGGATTCCCAGCGGTTCAAAGATCGCCTTGAGAACCGGTGTGACCAGCAGCAAGGCGAGGTAGCCGTACACGATGCTCGGAATTCCCGCTAGCAACTCGAGAGCCGGCTTGAGCACACCGCGCAGCCTGCGCGGGGCGTATTCGCTCAGGTAGATCGCACTCAAAAGACCGATCGGCAAGGCAATGCACGACGAGCCGAAGGCGATGGCGAAGGTTCCCCAGGCCAGAGGCAGTATGCCGAACGTCGGGGGCGTAGCGTCGGGCTTCAATTCGGTGCTCAGGAGGAATTCCAGGATTCCGGCTTTGGACTCCATGAAGAACTCCACGGTCTGGATGCTCAGCACCAGCACGATCCCCAGCGTCGTCAGCACCGTGACCACCGCACAGAAGGCCAGAATCACGGCGATCGCCAGTTCCCAGAAGGCGAGAAAGCGGGAATGTCCCGACCAAAGGTCTTCGGTGGCCGGGTGATCGGGCTTCATCACCGCCGCGGAATCGGCGGCAGATCGCTCGGGGGTAGTCACGTTCGCGGTTCTCCAGATCAGATCGGCTCGCCGTCGAACCAGGCAAGGATCGGGGCGAGCCAGTGCGTCCCGGCGGGCTGAGGCCGTGGGATCACATCACTTGCTGGCGGGGGATGGCTGAGCGCCCGCGGCGGGTGCGGTCGCTGCTGCCTCCGCCGCAGGGTAGAGCTTGGCCAGCGTGTCCTTGTTCTCTTTCAGCTCGTCCGCGGTTGGAGGATCGTATCCCCCCTTGACCGCAAGCTTCTGGACGTTCTCCAGATAGAAGTTGAGGAACTGCTTGATCTCTGGGCGCCGCGCCGCCGAGTTCTTGACATAGATGAATAAGGGGCGCGAGAGCGGCTTGTACGACTTGTCGGCGATCGTCTCGGGACTGGGCAGCACGGGTTTGGCCTCGACACCATTCTGAACCGCGACGGCCCTCAGCCGCCCCTTGTTGGCCGCATAGTAGGCGTAGCCAAAGTAACCGATACCGTCCGCGTCATTGGCGACGCCGCTCACGAGCGTGTTGTCGTCAGAGCTCTGCTGCACGCCGTCGCGCTGGCTCTTCGCCTTGCCGACGATCGCCTCGGTGAAGAACTCGAACGTTCCCGAGTCGTTGTCGGGGGAGTAGAGAATGATCTGGCGGTCGGGCCAGGAGGCATCGAGGTCCTTCCAGGTCTTGACGCTGGAGTCGGGCTGCCAGAGCTTCTTGAGCTGGTCGACGGTGAGCGACTTCACGAATGTGTTCTTGGAATTGACCACCAGGGTGATGCCGTCGTAGCCGACGAGGAACCGCGTCCACTCGATCCCCCGGGCCTTGGCCTTCGACTCCTCGTCCGGCTTGGCTGTGCGCGACGCGTCGACGATGTCCACCTCGCCCTGGAGGTAGCGACTGAACCCGCCGCCGGTTCCATGATTGTCTACGACCACGGTGACATCAGGATTGACCGCCTCGAACGCTTCCTGGGCGGCCTTGCTGATCCGGTACACGGTGCTGGATCCGTCCACGACGACCGTGGCGGCCGCCTTGCTTCTTTTCGGTCCGGCGGCGGTGTCGGACTGATTCGACCCGCAGCCAGCGAGGGTCAAGCCCGCCAGGGCCAGACCGGCCATTGCCAGTTTTCCAGGCATCAAGAACATCGGGATCTCTTCCTCTTTTCAAGAGAAGTCGTAATTGACTTGAGCGATCAGATCAACGAGGCCACCGCAGGGTTGAGGGGCTACCGGACCTTTCTTCAGCAGCCTCGCGACTCGCCTCATGAGTCGACCTCGAGATGGGTGAGAGTATCTCGAAAGCCGGAGCTTACCTGATCCGGCAGCCATCGGCGATCAGTCACTGCACCTCCCGATGCGCAAACTCTCGACGACTCGGTGTTCGAGACCCATAGATCCTAACAACCCGCCATGAAGATTAGATGAAGGAAAGTGAGGTTGAAGGCAAAGGGACAAATTCGTTGCCTTCTTCGGCCTGGCCGGGACAGAATGGGGGGACGAGGTCCAGAGGTGGCATGCTGCAAAGTTGGTCTTGACCGCCTTTTGATCCCGACTGCTGTCGTTGCGAATTTGTTTCGTTCGGCGAGGGTCTTCAGGTGGGGCGCCGCCAGTCGGGGACTGGGAGACCGGCGGTCGCAGAGGACGGCCGGGTCAGGAGACCACTGCCCGAACCAGCTTGTACGAGACCAACTTTTCACCGGCACTGGACAGGCGTATGGTAGAGAAAAGTAGAGAAAACCGGAGTTCAGGGAGCCATCAACCGGACATTCCGCAAGTTCCTCACCCCGACCATCACCTGCGGCCCCGACCCCTGGCGCAGCCGGCCGGCGGCTTCCTGCAACATCCGGTCCCGCCCCCCCGTTCTCGATCCCCGTTGCGCCCCCCACTCGCCTCGGCACGCTCGTGGCGCCGGCCCGCTGCCGCGACTCGCCCCGAAAAGTGGAAAAAAGTGGAAGAAGGCAGATAGGAAAAGAGGCCGCACTACGAGTCGGGTTCGTCTGCCATTTCGTCGATTTTCGCTAGTAGCTCGGGATCGACTTCCTTAAGTATCTCGGGATTCATTGCGATGAACTGGGCGGCCCACTGTAAGTCCTCTTTTGTGTGAAAATAGGTGATTTTGGTCAGATCAGCCAAGGTCACCCGATACGTGCGACTCTTCATCTGCCCGTCAGCCGGAGAATCAAGGTCGTCCGAACGACGGAGTGGGGAAACCCCCGCTGTACGAAACAGTTCGCTGCCTTCGGCTTCACTGGCCACCGGCCGCCGGCTACTCTTCCGAGCCGGTCGGCCATCGCGCGACCTCGGCTTTCTCCTCGTCTCCCCCTGGGAACTTTGGCTTTGTTTCCGCCCCGGTAAATTGACTCCTATGGGGATTACTCCCCCAGGGCTCCCAGAGGGCAGACGCCTCGTCACCCCCGTGTCTTGAAGAACGGTTCCTGACCCCTTTTCCCCTTCCAAGGCAGGGTTGTGCAGAACCTGGTAGACCTCACGATGGGGTTGTAGGATTTAATGGAATGCCGGGGTCGTCGCGATGAGCAGTGCACTCTCAAACCATTCCAAACCGGTGATCTTTCTGGCCTTCGCCAACGAGCAGGAGGGACGTCGCTATCTCCGCAACTTGCCAGCGGAGCTCGGTGAGCTCCAGGAGATCCTTGAGGTCGCCGAGCGAAAAAAGCTATGCAAGCTGGTCGTGCGGTCCAACGCCACACTCGATGGGATCAACAAGGTCTTCATCGAGCACGGCCGAAACGTGGCGATCTTCCACTACGCCGGACACACCGGCCCGGAGGGCCTGCTCCTGGAATCAACGTCGGGCGAGGCCCGGCTCGCCCACGCCGAGGGCCTGGCGCGGTTCCTGGGCCGCCAGGGGAGCCTGCAACTGGTCGTCCTCAACGGCTGTTCCACCCGGCCCCAGGTCGCCGAGCTGCTGGAGTCGGGCGTCCCTTCCGTCGTCGCCACCGCCCGGCCCATCGTCGACGAAGTGGCGCGCGAGTTCGCCGTCACCTTCTACAGCCAGCTCGCCGCCGGTCGCAACCTCCGCGACGCTTTCGAACTCGCGCGCGAGCGCGTCAAGGCAGGCCGGGGGACCAACCCGCGCGACCTCGTCGCCGTCGCCGCGTTCGCCGCCGAGGAGATCGCTGACGATCGCGGCTTCCCCTGGGAACTGCGGACCCGCCCCGGGGCCGAGCGCGCCGAGCGACTCAGCCTGCCCGAGCTGGCCGGCGACCCCCTGTTCGGCCTGCCAGAGCTGAAGAAGGGCCAGTGGTTGCCGCCGTCTCCGTACCGCCACCTCCAGCGGTTCACCCGCAACGAGGCCGCCGTCTTCTTCGGCCGCGGCCACGCCATCCGCGCCCTCTACGACCTGACGGCATCACCGTCCTCCCGGCCGGTGATCCTCTACTCCGGCCCGACCGGCGTGGGCAAGTCGTCGGTCCTCGACGCCGGCCTGACTCCCCGCCTGGAGACGACCCACGAGGTCCTTTACCTCCGTCGCGACGGTTTGCTTGGCCTGCTCAGCACCTTGCTCCACGGCCTGTCCTGCGACCCCGACGTGAGGACAACCGACCTGAACCACCTCTGGCTCGAACGCGAGCAGACCACGGGGCGACCGCTGGTCGTGGTGCTCGACCAGGCCGAAGAGGCCTTCACGCGCCCCTGGGGTTCTTCACCGGCCCAGGAAGTCGCCGAGCTGGTCGGTGCCGTCCGTGGTCTCTTCGCCGACCCGGCCCGGGCCCCACGCGGCAAGCTCATCCTGGGGTTCCGCAAGGAGTGGCTCCAGGAGTTCGAGCGGGCCCACGACGACGTCCAGCTCGGCTACGAGCGGATGCTGCTAGCCCCCCTCGACCGCGCCGGGATCGTCGAGGCGATCGAGGGGCCAACCCGCGACGAGGACCTCCGGCGGCACTACGGGTTGACGGTCGAGCCCGGCCTGGCCGAGACGATCGCCGTGGAGCTCGAGCGCGACGCCGGCTCAGCCCTGGCGCCGACGCTCCAGGTCCTCTTGACCAAGCTCTGGGTAGCCGCCGGGGGCAAAGGTGCCTCCTTCACACATGCGCTGTACGACCGGCTCAAGGACCAGGGCTTCCTGCTCAAGGACGTCCTCGACGAAGGTCTCAAGTCCCTGAAAGCATGGCGAACCGAAGTGGTGGAGTCGGGCTTCGCCCTCGACCTGCTGGAATATCATACAACCCCGCTCGGTACGGCCGAGACTCACACCCACACTCAACTCGTCGATCGCTATCCGCACCGGACCGACGTGCTCGATGCGTGCCTGGGACTCTGCGAGAAGACCTATCTCCTCATTCCGGCCGAGACCAAGCAGGGGGGCGTCGCGCCAGCGCCCGAGCCCTCGCCCGAACCCACACACAGGGAACCCCCACCGACCCGGCTGGGCCACGACACCTTGGCCCCGCTGGTCCGCGAGCGGTTCCGCACGTCGCTCGCTCCGGCCCAGCGTGCCCGTCGCCTGCTGGAAAACCGGGCCGCCGAGTGGAAGGGCAAGAAGTCCGGTCCCGTCCTCGACCGCACCGACCTGGACAGCGTTGAGCAAGGCATCCCTTGGATGCGGGTGCTCCAGGACGACGAGCTTCGCCTCCTCGAATCCAGCAGGCAGGCCGAGGCGCGGCGCCAGGCCGAGGAAGCCGAACGCCAGCACCAGCTCCGTGAGGCTCAGGAACGCGAGGAGCAGGCCCGGGCCGAGAAGCAACGAGAAACGGATCTTCGCCTCAAGCAGCACGAAGAAGCGCACAAGCGGCACCAAAAGGCGAACTGGCGGTTCCGCCGTAACGTGGCCGAGGTGTTGACTATCGGCGGTATGACGAGACCCCCCAGACCAGGAGACAAAATATGATGCGTAACATGGCCGAGGTGTTGACTATCGGCGGTGTGACGGCGTTCGAGCAAGGGCATTCGTTCGACGCCATGCATTGGTTCGCACACGCCATTGCAGCGTTCCCCCGAAACCGCGAGGATCAGGCCAACAACCGACTCCGACTCCGCGTCCTCGAACAGCAGGTTCCTCATCTGCGAGCCATCCTCGAGGGCCACGGCAGTCCGGTTTGGTCCGCCGCCTTCAGCCCGGACGGGGCCCGCGTCGTCACCGCCTCGCACGACACGACGGCGCGAGTATGGGAGGCGGCCAGCGGACGACTGGTCGCCGAGCTCAAGGGCCACGGCGGTTGGGTCTCTTCCGCCGCCTTCAGCCCGGACGGGGCCCGCGTCGTCACCGCCTCGTGGGACAACACGGCGCGGGGGTGGAGGACAGCCAGCGGTCGGGTGGTCGCCGAGCTCAAGGGCCACGGCGGTCGGGTCTCATCCGCCGCGTTCAGCCCGGACGGGGCCCGCGTCGTCACCGCCGCCTCGCACGACACGACGGCGCGGGTGTGGGAGGCGGCGAGCGGTCGGGGGGGCGCCGTTGAGCCTCACGGAGCTGGTGCTGGCGTGCTGACGGG
>JAFAHT010000263.1 GCA_019237095.1 Planctomycetaceae bacterium | reverse complement strand
GCCAAGCTGGTGGCCAGCGGGAGCCACCTCCTGGTCCATATCTGTGCGGCCTGCGCCGAAGCCTGCGACGACTGCCTCGCCGTGTGCGAGCCGCTCAAGGATCCCGAGATGAAGCTGGTCATTGAGTCGCTGCGCAAATGCGCCCAGTCATGCCGGGGGATGGTCAAGGCCATGGGCGAACACAAGCACCATCATCCCACCCAGTGAAGCCGTCTGAGCGGCATCACCTGTCCGGGCTCCGTCGCTCGGGCAGGTAATGCGGCGGCCGACGTCTCTTAGCTCCGCATCCTCGCCTACGCACCGGCCCCGGCGGCGACGATTATTTCGACCTTGTGCTGGGCATCGTGCTGGCCATTGTTCGGGATACGGTGGGCAGGATCGCACTGGTTATTTTTTTCACGGCACTGGGCGAGGTTGTCCTGGGTACCACGGCTGTGCTGGCGCTCTTTCAGACGATCGGCGCAATCGGCATGGCCCGAGGCCTTTTCGAGCACGGACAGGCCGTGGCGGCGACCACGCTGGTGCTGATCATCGCCATCACGATCTTGTCGATGTGGCTATTTGTCGGAGCCTGGCTGGTCCAGGCTGTCTTACTCTGATCCAACAACCAGGACGTGCAGGCCCGGCCGCCTGGCAACAGCTTTGCGGCCGCCCGTTTTCCTGGTTCCTGACGGGCGCAAGCGATGGCAATCTCGAACTACATTCCCCCGAAATTCCCCCATGAATGGCTGCCCGAAAAGGTCGAGCTCAAGACCTGGGAGCAGATCGAGCCCTGGTACCGGCAGCTCCTGGCGATGCCCATCGCTTCGGCCAGTGACCTGGAAAGGTGGCTGGTCGCGGCCGGAGAGCTGAACTCGGCGGTAGGACAGGAGGGAGTCGAGCGCTACGTCGCCATGACCTGTCAAACCGACGACCCCGAACGGGAGGCGGCGTACCTCAGCTTCATCCGCGACATCGAGCCTCAGCTCAAGCCCCTTCAGAATGAAGTTCGCAACCGCTACCTCGATTCCCCATTTCGCATGCAGCTCGACGCCAACCGATACGCCGTGTTCAACCGCGCCCTGGAAAACCGCCGTGCTCTCTACCGCGAGGCGAACATCCCCCGTGAGACCCGCCTGGCCGAGCTGGATCAGCAGTACCAGAAGACAATGGGAGCCATGACTGTCAGCTTCCAGGGCCAGGAGCGAACCCTGGCGCAGATGGCGCCGTTTCTGGAAGAAACCGATCGCAGCGTCCGCCAGACCGCCTGGGAACTCGCGGCCAGCCGGCGGCTTCAGGACAAAGACGCGCTCGACGACCTGTTTGACCAGATGATGGCCTTGAGGATCGAGGTCGCCCGCGAGGCCGGGTTTACCAGCTACGTCGATTTCGCGTTCCGCCAGCGCGAGCGCTTCGATTACGGCATCGACGATGCCCTCAAGTTTCACTCTGCCGTGGAGCACGTCGTCGTACCGCTGGCTCGGAAGATTCAGCAAGAGCACACCGCGGCGCTCGGCGTGCCGGCCTTGCGTCCCTGGGACACGGCCGTCGACCCGCTGGGCCGGCCCCCACTGAAACCCTTTGTTGATGTCTCCCGGCTAGCCGAGGGGGCCGAGACGATCTTCCGCGAGGTCGATCCGGAGCTCGGGGCGCAGTTCGCCTTCCTTCGTTCCCAGGGATTGCTCGACCTGGCCAATCGCAAGGGCAAGGCGCCCGGAGGCTACCAGACCACGTTTGAGGACGACCGCTTGCCGTTCATCTTCATGAATGCCGTTGGCCTCGACGGCGACGTGAGGACCCTGCTTCACGAGGGAGGGCACGCCTTCCACACCCTGGCATGCCGCGGCGAACCGCTGGCCGCCTACCGAGAAAGCCCGCTCGAATTCTGCGAGGTGGCCTCGATGACCATGGAGCTCTTCGGGGCTCGAAACCTCCATCCGTTCTACGACCAAGCGGAGGCCGACCGCTCCAATCGCAAGCTGCTGGAAGGCATCGTGCTCATCCTCCCCTGGATCGCCACTGTCGATGCGTTCCAGCACTGGATCTACACCCATCCCGGCCACACGCGGGACGACCGTAGGACGGCATGGCGGTCGCTCATCGACCGGTTCGGCGGGATTGTGGACTGGTCCGGATACGAGGAAGCGCGCGACCATTCCTGGCATCGCCAACTGCACATCTTCCTGTATCCGTTCTATTACATCGAATACGGGATTGCACAGCTCGGCGCATTGCAGCTCTGGCGGCGGGGCCTGACCGACCGCGCCGGGGCCGTCGCCGACTACCGCCGCGCCCTCTCCCTGGGCGGCTCGCGCCCGTTGCCGGAGTTGTTCGGCGCGGCGGGTACCCGCTTCGGCTTCGACGAGGAATTGATCGCCCCGCTGATGACCGCGATCGGCCAGGAGCTGGAACGGCTTGCGCCGTGAGCACATGATGTGCTTTGGCGCCGGGAATTGCGAAGTTCACGGGCTCTTGACAGCATCTCCGCTTGGAGAGTTTCTCCGGACGGACCCTGCGCTCGATTGGCAAACTGGAAGCGCTTACTTATTGATGGCGCTCAGGATTTTCTGCCAGTAGCTCTGCCGCTTGCGCTGGAGTTCCGTGATCCGTCGGGCAAGCTGAGAATGGAACTCGGCGTGGCCGGCGGGTGTCGCTGGAGATCTTACGTCTTCTCTGGTGTGATCGGTGCTGGTTGATATCGGGTTACCAGCTCCGGAAGGGCGAATCGGGTCGGGCGGCTGAGCTGGCTGGTTCTTGCTGCATTGAGTGTTGTTGGGTGCCTTGACGTCTTGAGCTCGAGCTATGTCGTTGCGACCCGAGCGATCGGGTTTTCCGACATTTTTCTCTGGCCGCTGAGCCCCAGGGGAGCGACTCTGCTCGGCCGATCCCGCGGTCTGCGTCAGTTTCTCTTGCAGGACACTCAACTTCTTTGTGAGCTTCTGAACCCGGTCGAGTTCATCGCGAATCGTGACACGATGTTCCTGGTGCATCGCCACGAACATTTGCACCATGAGAATCATGTCTTGATGAAAAGACTCCATCATCTGCATCTGCTGCTGCCACATGGCAAGCTGCTGAGGGGGTACTGCGATGGCCTGCTCCCATTGCGCAGCTCGTTCGGGAACGAGCACGTCGGGTGCCAGGGCGCGGGATGATTCCACGACCCGAGCAGGTGTCGCTGGACGACTGCTGGATCGAACCGCCAGCGACGTCCCGCCCTTGCCGGAATGAGCTGCCCCGCTCGAGAATGTCGGGTTCGCCCCGGCTTCGAGTGGCACATCCCGACGGCTTATCTGTTCGGGCACGGTCTCGTAGCGAAGGATGAACGTGAACCGTCCGATTCCCACTGTGTCGCCGTCCTCGAGCCAGGCCCACTTCACTCTCACTCCGTTGACCACAACCCCCTCGCGTGCCTGTAAATCAACGATCCACACTCCCTTCGAGGTACGCAGCAACGAGGCATGGAATCGCGAAACGCTCTCATCACGAAGCATGATCTGGCACGACTCGGAGCGTCCGACCAAGGCGATCCGGCTATCCATCCGCCAGAGTTGATCTCCCGCGCCGATTCGGATTGGCAAAACCAGTCCCGCCCGGGGAAGCTGGTGCGCGTCCGTAGTGTCGCTCGCACAGAAGGCCAAAGGATCCGGACATTGTGTGGCGTGGTTCAGTGACAGATCAGTCCCCGCCTGGCGAATCCCGTACGGACCAATCCAAACCGTGCATCCGGGATCAAGCCAACCGTGAGTTCGTTGTTCGGTCTCTTCCTCCCAATAGAGCTGGGTCCGGCTGTTCAGATCGATGCAGAAAATTCGCCCCTCGACGACCTGGAAGAACGCGTGACGCCGGCTGACCTCTGCTCCGTGGAGAACCACGTCCGACCGGGGATCTCGGCCAATGAGTGCGAATGGGCAGTCGAGTTGATGGGTGTCAAACCCCTCAATCGTCCGGCTCGCATCCTGGAATTCAAGTGCCAGAGGGGCACGCAAGCCGCAAGCATCACGGAATAACTCAAGCGCGGACTCAGGCATGGTCGAGAGCAATCTTCGCAAGAAAAGGGGCAGGCCGAATCGCCGGCTCAGACGGCGGAAAGGCCCCCATCTGTCCAATCAGGATTCACAAGCCACAATTCGACCATGCCGGCCTTGGTTTCGCAAGCCATGATGTTAGCCTGCCTTGTCGGTTTGTCCTAGGTCCGGAAGCGGCGTAGAATCAATCAGTGCATCCGGCGGCCCGTGGCCGGCCGGCCTGGTGACGTGGGCGCCGCAGCGCCCGGCCGGGCCGGCAGCACCAGCCACACTCAGGCACTCAGCGAGGTGATCTGACCGTCCCCTTTGACCCGGCACTTCCCGCGGAGTACCATCCCCTCAATAGGAACAAGCCCAGGGTTGGCGGGGGGCCGCCTCCCTGTTCTGACTCTGTCCGGCTTCTTGCCACGAAAGGGTCTGTCACATGCCTCTTTTTGAGGTTGAAACCACGTTCCATATCATGATCGCATGCGCGGATGATGCGGATGCTGCGCGATCGTTTGCGGTCACGAATTATCCGGCCGAGGAGATTCTCCACGTGACCCACCGTCCTCGCGACGCCTGGGTAATCTCGAAGAAGCTGCTGGGCATTCAGGTCGATTCCGACCCATGCCAGATAGCTCGCGATTGTCTGGCCCGGGCGGCCGGCGACAAGTTGCATGCCGTGCGGTTGTACATGCAGGCAACCGGTACCGACCTTGACGGGGCCCGGAAGGCCGTCGAGTCGAACATGTCGCGCGGCTGGTGATTTCCCAGCTCCGGACTGATCGGGCTGCGGTGCTCGTCCCCGCCGCGGCCCCAACCCGCTCGCCGTCGTCCTTCCGGTCGTGTACGATGAAATAAGACAAGCAGAGGCTCAGAACGTGCTGGTGGTTGTCACCATGTCGGATCGATGGCCTTTCCCCACAATACAAGCGAAGGAGAGGTTTTCATGCCTCGGGTCGTCTCGCTGATCTTGGGCGGAGGGCGGGGCACACGTCTATTTCCGCTGACCAGGTCACGAAGCAAGCCAGCCGTGCCGATCGCCGGGAAATATCGACTCATCGATATTCCCGTATCCAACTGCATCCACTCCGGTCTGAACCGCATCTTCGTCCTCACGCAGTTCAACTCCGTGAGCCTGCATCGACACATTTACAACACGTACAAGTTTGATCCGTTCTCCGGGGGTTTCGTGGAGATCCTCGCCGCGCAGCAGACAATGCAGCACGAGTCGTGGTACCAGGGCACCGCCGACGCCGTGCGCCGCAACATCCCCTATTTCACCGATAAGCCTTATGACTATGCGTTGATTCTTTCTGGAGACCAGCTCTACCGGATGAATTTCCAGGAGATGATCCGGACCCACGTCGAGAACAAGGCGATTGTCACCATCGCCGCATTGCCGGTTGCCGAAGCCGAAGCGCGGTCTTGCGGTATCATGCGCATCCAGGCCGACGGCAAGGTGATCGAGTTCGAGGAGAAGCCGAAAACCCAGGAGAAGCTCAACCGTGTCCGGACGGATACTAGCTGGCTGGAAAAACTGGGCCTGAAGGCCGGCGGCCGCCCATACCTGGCTAGCATGGGCATCTACCTGTTCAACGCCAGGGCCCTGGTCGAGCTGCTCGAATCGAGCGATGCCACCGACTTCGGCCACGAGCTCCTGCCGCAGACGATCGCCAACCACCGGGTCCAGGCCCACCTTTTCGACGGCTACTGGGAGGACATCGGCACCGTGGGCGCCTTTCATCAGGCCAACATCGATCTGACGCGCGACGTCCCGGCGTTCGATTTCACATCCGGTGAGCAACCGATCTTTACCCGGCCTCGTTATCTGCCGTGCTCCCGACTGGGCAGCGCCACCGTGAAAAACAGTCTGATCTGCGACGGCTGCATCATCGGGCGCGGAGTGGTGATCGAGAACTCCGTCATCGGCGTCCGTTCGATCATCGGCGAGAACGTAACCATTCGTGATTCTTACATGATGGGCATCGACTACTACGAGCAGGCGCACCAAGTCTCCGAGAACCAGCGGCAGGGCCGGCCGGGAGCGGGCATTGGCGCCGGCTCGGTGATCGAACGAGCCATCATCGATAAGAATGCGCGAATCGGCCGCAATGTCAGGGTGATCAACGATACCGGCATCATTGACTCGGAGGAGACGAGCACCCACGTGATCCGTGACGGTGTGACCGTCATCCCCAAGTCGGCCGTCCTCCGCGACGGCGTTGTGATCTGAATACCGGGTCAAAGAGAATTCGAGCCAAACTGGAGACAAGCCTTCCATGAACGATCGAGCCATTCGCGTCAAGGAATTGCGCAAGCAATACCCGGGCCGCGATGGCCCGGTCCACGCGGTCAACGGGATCGACCTGGAGATCTCGGTGGGCGAGTGCTTTGGCCTGCTCGGCCCCAACGGAGCGGGCAAGACCACGACCGTCGAGATCCTCGAAGGACTGAATCAGCCGACAGCGGGAGAGGTCGAGGTCCTGGGGCTGCACTGGGCGACCGACGAGACCGCGATCCGGGAACGAATCGGCGTGACGCTGCAAGAGACCCGATTTCCGGACAAGGAGACGGTGCGCGAGCTGCTCACCGTCTTTCGCAGCTTTTACCGCGCGGGCCTGGCGGTCGACGACGCCATCTCCCGGGTATCCCTGGAGAGCAAGGCCAACTCCCTGATCGAGCAGCTTTCCGGCGGCCAGCAACAGCGGCTGGCCGTCGCCATCGCCCTGATCGGCGATCCCGAGGTGCTCTTCCTTGACGAGCCCACGACGGGGCTCGACCCCCAGTCCCGCCGCCAGCTTTGGGAAGTCATCAGGGATCTGCGGGACCGCGATCGAACCGTCCTGCTGACCACCCACTACATGGACGAGGCGGAGCGGCTCTGCGACCGCGTCGCCGTCATCGACCAGGGCAAGATCATCGCGCTGGGCTCTCCGCGTGAGTTGATCGCCCGCTTGGGCGGCGACCACATTGTCGAGTTCGCGATCGACGGCGACGGGATGCCGCTGGAGCCCGCAGCTTTCTCCGGTCTGGACTCGGTTCTGACGGCCCGGGCCGATAGCGAGGGATACGCGCTGACCGTCTCCGAGCCCCATCGGGCCATCCCCGCCCTGCTTGACGAGCTCGACAGCCTGAAGCGGCCGCTGGCCCGTTTGACGACACGCCATGTCAGCCTTGAAGATGTCTTCGTGTCGCTGACTGGCCGGCATCTTCGCGACGGCGCGGTCGAGGAGACGCGCGCCTTCAATCTGGGCGGCAGGAGGCGGAGGAACCGAGCTCGCCCACCGTCCTGAGCAACCCGTTCGACAGACGGATCTCCTCACCGGCAACGGTTCTTCCATCCCGACCACCTCGAGAACGAGTGATGCTTCGCAATTCTCCCTTCTTTCAGCTTTATTGTGCCCGCCTTCGCGAGTTCGGGCGGCAGCCGGCGCGCATCTTCTGGGTGTACGGATTCCCCACCGTGCTGGCCGTTGTGCTCGGCTATGCCTTCCAGAGCCGCCCCCCGGCACCAATCCAGGTCGACCTGGTCGAGGGCCCCTTCTCCGCGCCCATCGAGGAGGCGATCAGGAACCATAACGACCGACTCGCGGTGGCGAAGGCCTCTCCGGGCGACCTCAAGAGCGTCATCCTGCCGCCGGTCTCCCTCGAGGTCGCACCGCGGGATAAGGCCGACGACCGGCTGAACACGGGCAAGACCGTCCTGGAGATCATGCCGATCGACAAGACGTCGTGGTCCTACCGCTATGACCCCACTCGACCGGAAGCGACCGCCGCTCGACAGGTGATCGACGATGTCCTTCAGGAGGCCGCCGGCCGGGTCAACCCGCGCCAGCCCAATGACATTCAGATCACCGAGCCGGGAACTCGGTACATCGATCGTCTGATCCCGGGCCTCATCGGCGTCAACGCCATGGGAGGTGGACTCTGGGGGATCGGCTTCTTCCTGGTCAATATGCGGATCGGCAAGCTGCTCAAGTGCTTCATCGCAACTCCCATGCCCAGGCGCGATTTCCTGGGCGCGATCCTCGCCTCACGCTTGACCTTCCTGCTCCCCGACGTCTCCATCCTGCTGTTACTGGGAGCGCTCGCCTTCCACATGCCGATTCGCGGCAACCTGCTGGTCTTCTTTCTGATCGACGTGATCGGCGCCCTGGCTTTCGCCGGCATCGGGCTGCTGGTCGCCAGCCGGGCGACCACTACCGAAACAGTCAGCGGGCTCATGAACCTGGTCATGCTGCCGATGTACTTGCTCTCCGGGGTTTTCTTCGCCACGGAGAACTTCGGCAAGAGCGCCCAGCCGTTCATCCAGGCGCTCCCCTTGACCCAGCTCGTCAGCGCTCTTCGCCTGGTTGTGCTCGAGGGCGCCGGACTGCTCCATCACGACATCCTGAAGGCGATCGCGATCCTGGCAGCCTGGGCCATCGGCACTTTTTATCTGGCCCTCCGCATCTTCCGCTGGAACTGAGGCCGCAGCCATGGCGGATCGCCGGAACTCCGGGTGCCGCAGGACCGCGCCCAGATCTCTCCACCGACCTCTCCGCACAGCCCATCCTGCCAGCGGCGGCACGTCCACTTCGCTGAGCAGGTGGCCGAGGAATGTCGCCTTGGCCAGGACTTCGAGGTCGAGGAACGACGAGCCGGACTGAAGCGGAATCGCGGCGAGCTTCTCCCTGCGGTGGAGCTGGCACGGTGAATGGACGTCAAGAACGGGAACCGCGAAGATCAGACGCCGAGCCAAACAGCCGATCCAGCGTGTTAGCCGGCGCCAGGTCCCGGCAGGCCGTCTGCCGACGACATGATCGCACCGGTCGATGGCTTCGAGGAGGGGCTCGAGATGAGCCGGCGACCATGGCTCGACGGCCGTCGTGATCAGCACGAGGGGATGCGAAAGATCGTCAAGGGCGGCCCGCACTGCGTCGTTCAGCCGTGCAGTGCGTCCGTCGAGGATGACAGTCCGAGCAGCGACGGGGCGCCCGGCGGCCTGTAACCAGGCGACGATGGGCGCATGAATTCGTGCGGCGGAATCAGCCGGCAACTCGGTCAAGAAGATGATCCGTATTCCCGCGCCAGGAAGCGGGTTACGGCGCATGTGGGCGGCATAAGGATCGTTCTCGTCAAGTGTCTCTTCCGCGCTCATTCAACCTCCCAGCACCGGCGCGGCCGCGGGACGAGCGCGAGCAAGATCCGCCAGCCAGTCCTGGACGGCCGCTTCATAAGCCCGATGGAGCCGCAGCGCGATGGGCCCGGGTGTGCCTGTACCGATCGGCGCGCCATCGAGCTCGATCACGGGGACGACCTCGGTCGTCGTGGCCACCAGAATCAGCTCGTCGGCGGCCTTGAGTTCATTCAGGGTCACATGCGCGCCCGCGAACGGGATGTCCAGCGAGCCGCTCAATCGCAGCACGAGCTGGCGAGTCATTCCGGGCAAGATCTCGTGCCCCTCCGGAGTGCCTTCGAGACGTCCCTCCCGCACCCAGAGCAGCGAGGTGTGGGTCGCCTCGGTCACGAACCCATGCGCGTCGATCAGGACCGCTTCGTAAGCCCCGGCGCGGCGCGCGGTCTCGATGGCCAGTACGTTCGCCAGCAGATTCGTCGACTTGATGTCGCACCGCTTCCACCGCAAGTCGGGATGGCTGATCATCGGCACGCCCCTCTCGCGGAGCCTGGCGGTCGGCCCATCGTCGTAAGGACGGACGATGATCACCTCGGTGGGCGGAACAGGCGGATGCGGGAACGGATGCGACCGGGGCGCCACGCCGCGGGTGATCTGGACATAGAGTGTTCCTTCCTTGATCCCGCTGGCCCTGATCGTCTCGTGAGCCCGCTCCATCATCCGGCTCAGGTCGTGAGGCGCGAAATCCAGCTCCCCGAGACTTCGCTTCAGCCGCGCCAGGTGCTCCACTTCCAGCCAGCACCGGCCCTGGTACATTCGGAAGACCTCGTAGACCGAGTCGCCGAACAGGAAACCCCGGTCCCAGACCGAGACCTTGGCCTCCTCCACCGGCATGATCTCTCCATTCAGACACGCCAGAACCTGCATCGAAGACGGTCCTTTCCGGGTCGAGCGCGGATCACCTTGATCGGCTGCGTAACGACAGGATAATCGGCTTGACGGCGGGGGGACAATGCCGCCCAGGAAAACCAAAAGCCGGAAGCCACTTCGCGGGGAAGCGGCCTCCGGCCGGACAGATCGCCATCGTCATGGTGACGCGGGCTCGGCTCAGCGTTCGCCCAAAGCCACTCCCGGCTGCTTCTGGGACAGCAGCTTGTCGAGCTGGCGTTCCACTTCGGAGGCGGTTCGTAGGCTGCGATTGACAACCTTGCCTCGGCCGTCGATCAGAAACATCGTGGGCAGAGAGATAATGCCGTACTCGGTCGCCAGCCGGCTATCGATGCCGCCTGCCTCGAAGATCTGCGGCCAGGCCATCGGCTGTTCCTTGAGGTAGGCCTCCAGATCGCCTCGCTCGTTGTCCAGGCTGACCCCGACAATCTCCAATCCCTTGCCCTGGTACTTGCCGTAAAGCTTCACCAGGTCGGGTAGCTCGCGGCGGACCGACTGTCCACCCCACGAGGCCCAGAACACCACCAGGACAGACTTGCCGCGAGACTGCGACGTGTCCACCGTCTCGCCCTGCAAGCTCGTTCCCTTGATGCTGATCGACTTGCCCACGAGGTCGAGCCGCCGCAGAGCGCCGGCGGCCTTCTTGCCGGCCGGAGTGTCCGGGAAGCTCTCGACGAGCTTGGTATAATCCTGCCGCGCCTTATCTTCCTCGGCGTTGAACTCGTTGGAGCTGCCAAGCTGCAACCAGACCTCCGGGGCCTCCTCCGACTTGCCGAACCTGGTCAGGAAGTCCTCGAGCTCGGTCATCCACTTCTTCTGGTTGGCCAGGAAGTTCGCGCCAGGCTCCTCGTTCCGCATCACGAAGTCAGCGCCAATGAGGCGGTAGGCCGCGTAAGATGAGAGCCTGGTGCCCTCTTCGATCATCCCTTCGAGCACTTGCCGGCCCTTCGGGTAGGCGCCGGTCTGGTAGGCCGCGACCAGGCTGTCCACGACCTGCTTCTTGTAGTTGCCCTGGTCCTCGGCGTCCTTGGCCACCTTGACGATCGCGTAGAGCAGAGGAACGCGGCCGACGTGGAACCGGGCGAGGTCTTTCTTGTCGCCGCTTGTCTGAAGCTTGGCGTTGGCGTTGTCGAAGTCGGCCAGGGTTTTGATGCTTTTTTCCATCGCCTCGTCACGCTGGGGCCCGGGGCCCGCAACGTCGTAGATGGCAGAGCGGATGCCGCTGATGGAGGCCACGACCGGCTTCTCGGGATCGACGGCGCGGGGCAGCTCGACGAATTTCCAGGTCTCGCCCAGCTTGATCATCTCGGGCACCTGGAGGAAAGAGGTTTTGACCGAGCTGGCCTGTGCCGCTGGTCCGCCGGCGAAGATCACCGCGTTCTCGTAGAGCACGAGGTCCTTCTCCAGCCCGCCCGCCGGGTCAGCCGGGATCACATGGGGATAGGTGCCATCGAACCGGTTCCAGACGGTCTTGGCGGTCCAGCCGGTGAGTGACTTCTGAAGGGCCTCGACCGCCTCGGCGCGCTTGCCCGCCCCGACAGTGACCTTGTCGACCACATCCTTGGGCACGCCTGCCGCGGCAAGCTCCTCGGGAGTGGCCATGAGTGATTCCAGCAGCCCGAGGTCGCTACCGACAACGGCCTGCACCAAGACCTTGGACGCCTCTTCGGCCGAGAGCCGCTTCCAGCCGGCGATCTTGCCGCTCTTGATCACGGCGATCCGGGTTCCGCCGCCATTGAGCCAGCGGCATTCGTCGAGCGTGCGATCGCCGTCCAGATCGTTCTCGCGATACACCTCGAAGCCGTCCTGGTAATAGCTCCACTGGTTGAGGTACTTCCCGCCGTTGGTGATGACGAACCGGCGGAGGAGTTTTCCTTGACCGTCCCGCAGCGCATAGCCGACAGTCCGCTTCTGCGCGTCGGTCACGAGCTCGACCTTGCACGCCTCGATGGCCGCAGCGTCGGTGGGCGTATCGTAGTCCACACCGGTCTGGGTCGGCCGGAACTTGAGCAAGTCTTTCGGGCTGTAGTCCGCCGCCATACTCCACGGCGCGGCCACAGCCATCAGTCCGAACACGGCCACGGAATACCGCAAACCCCGCATGAGCCTCTCCTTAATCGCCAGTGCAGGCTACCCGGAAACCTACGTCACAACGCTCCACGACTGACGCACTCGATCGGCCGGCAGCGCCGGCAGAACGAGCGCAATCCCTTCCATCGTACTCATCCTCATCGGCATTCCGTCCGCCCGGCTCAAATCGTTCAGCCCGAAGCTTCGTTCGCGGCGCGCCAAGTTGACAGCGAATCGGCCGCCAAGTCCATACCGAGTTGGGACTGCACGCACGCCTGCGCGCATGGCCAGTGAACGAGTCGGGCCGCATGTCTTGGCTCGCCTCTTTGAGAGCGCCACCAGCTTGGATCAGGGCAAAGAGCGCGATCCGGCTTGACAGCCAGAGAATTCTCCGTAGGCTAGCACGATTGAGAAAATGGACTTCTGAGCAGGACTCTTTGGACTGCGGTCGCTCAATCGAAGTTGGACCCAGGGTCGTGCCCACCCACCTCAACCTGGATGAGGGCGCCATGGATCGACGCATCCTCGTGGTGGATGACAGCGAGCTTATCGGGCAGCAGCTTTCACAACTGCTGAATACTCCCGGTCGCGAGATCAGCGTGGCTCATGAGGGCACGACCGCGCTGGAGTGGCTGGTGGAGCGTCCGTATTCGTTGGTCCTGACGGATTTGCGGCTACCGGGTATCAGCGGCCTGGACCTGATCCAGGCGATCCGCGACCGCGACTTGCCCGTCACAGTCATTGTCATGACGGCCTATGCCACCGTGGAGGCGGCTGTCGATGCGATGAAGCTGGGCGCCTACGACTTCATCCAGAAGCCGATCGACACCCTGCGGCTGGAGTTGCTCGTCCACAAGGCCCTGGAGGATCGCCGCCTGGTTGACGAAGTCGCCGACCTGCGGAACCGGCTTCGCCGGCGGAACGCCTACCATAACTTGCTGGGCCGCAGCCGCCGGATGATGGAGGTATTCGCCCGGGTTGAGCGGGTCGCCTCGTCGAAATGCACGGTTCTGGTCACCGGCGAGACCGGGACCGGCAAGGAGCTGGTCGCCCAGGCCATCCACTTCAGCGATGTCACGCGGAGCGGCAAGCTCGAGATCGTCAACTGCGCGGCGCTTCCCGAGCACCTGATGGAGAGCGAGCTGTTCGGGCACGAGCGGGGGGCGTTCACGGGTGCTGATCGGCAAAAAAAAGGCCGGTTCGAGCTCGCCAACGGCGGGACGCTCTTTCTCGACGAGATCGGCGACTTGCCTCTGGGCATGCAGGCCAAGCTCCTGCGGGTGCTCCAGGATCAACGCTTCGAGCGGGTCGGCGGTGGCGAGCCGATCAAGGCTGATTGCCGGGTGATCGCCGCCACGAACCTGAACCTCGCCCAAGCTGTCGCCGAAAACCGGTTCCGTGAGGACCTGTACTACCGGCTGAACGTCGTGTCGATCGACCTTCCGCCGCTGCGTGAGCGGCTTGAGGACGTGCCCCTCCTGGTGAACCACTTCCTCGACAAGCTGATGGAGCGCGGCTTGCCTGCCAAGAGTGTGGCCCGGGAAACACTGTCACGAATGCTCCGCTACGACTGGCCGGGTAATGTCCGCGAGCTCGAGCACATCATCGAGCAGGCGGTCGTCACGACCCCAGGGCCGGTGATCGAGCCGGACAACCTTCCTCCCCAAATCGTGCCGCTGCGCGAGGAGCCGTTCAGCCTCGACTTCGACCACAACCGGCCTCTTCAGGACCTGACCGACGAGTTCATCCGGCGCATCGAGCGCGCCTACCTGATCCGGGTGCTGGAGAAATACCGGGGACGGATCGACCGCTGCGCCTTGCATTGCGGCCTGTCGCGCCGGAGCATCAGTGAGAAGCTCCGTCGCTATCAGATCGACAAGAGCGACTTCAAGCCGTCGATGCGCGACCGCAAGCGATTTGCAATGGCCGCGGAATAAGGAACCATCGCAACACGGCAGTCCTGACTCGAGGCGCAAGGGAGGGAAGCGCCAGTACCACAGAGAGAGGATTCCGGCCGCGATGCCTGTCTCGATCGTGAAGAAACATAGCGTCGGGTTGCTTCTCCCGCTGCTTCTCGTCTTCAGCCGCGAAGCCCTGGCCCAGCCCAGCGATCTCGACACACAACTCATGCTGACCACCGTCAAGGTGTCCGACACCGACTCGTCCGGGACGGCCTTCATCCTCAGCCGGCCGAAGCCCGGAGACCCCAAGGCCACGCAATTCCTGCTGATCACGGCCGAACACTTGCTGAGCCGGTCCAGGGCCAACGAGGTCACGGTCGTCTTCCGCAAGAAGTCGGCCGATGGCGGCCACGAGAAGGCGCCTGTGAAGATCACGGTACGTCAGGATGGCAAGGTTTTGTGGAAGAAGCATCCCACCGCCGACGTGGGCATCTTGCCGATTACCCCGCCACCCGATGCCCTGGTGCCGTCGGTTTCGGTTGATCTGCTCGCCTCGGACGAGGACCTGGAGCGGCATGAGATTCATCCGGGCGACCCTGTCCACTGCGTCGGCTTTCCCCACCCCAACCAGTTCGAGCCCAATGCGGCAGGCTTCGGCGTCGTCCGGTCGGGATGCATCGCTGGCTACCCGCTGCGACCAACCCGGAAGACCAAGACTCTCTTGCTCGATTTGAACACCTTCGAGGGCGACAGTGGTGCGCCTGTGTACCTCGTGGACGACCACCGGCTCGTCGCCGGCAAGACCGAACCGGGCCGGGTGCGGTTGATCCTGGGACTGATGGTCGGACAGCATTTCCTCGACGAAGAGTTCAAGATGATCTACCAGAGCGGTAAGTTCCGCCATCGGATGGGATTCGGTATCGCTGTCCACGCCACGGCAATCAAGGAGACGATCGACCTCCTGGACGCCAAGCCGGGCCCCCCGAGTAATCGGTAACTCTGTTGCAAGTGATGGAGGCGGCCGCTTCACCTCGACTTTCACCGCCGCATGCCGAACCAGAACCACGACGCCACGGCGCGCCAGAACATCCAGGCGCCCACGAAGATGATGAGGAAACCGGCGACGAAGATGACCAGTGGCATCAATGTCGTGAGCAGGCCAAAGAGAATGCCGATCACCCAGACGGCGACCCAAGCCCGGGCGAAAAGACTCAGCAGGTCACTCAGTCGAAGCCTTGCCGTGGCAGCGCGCAGCCGCTCGGCGGCGGCGGCCAGCTCGTCGATCATGGAGTAGGAGGGCGACTCGCTGCGCCAGGCCGTCCGGCCGTCGGGTCGGCCGCTCAGGGCCGACAGTTCACGGCGGGTGTGGACGATCGACGCGTCGGCCCCGATCGGATCGGCTGCGATCATCCGCTCGGCCTCGGCAAGCGCCTGCTCGGCGGCCTCGATCTCGCCGTGCTGAGGATCGGAGGGAAGCAGAACCCCGGTGCCTTTACTGAGCGCGCTCTGGATTGCCGCCAATTCCTCGCGAGCGGCCTTCAGGTGCTCACGCGCCTGTTCGTGCCCCAGGTTCAGGCGGTCAAGCCGCTGCTTGCACGAGCTGGACTGTCGGACGAGCTCATCGATTTCTCCTCCTCCGAGCAACTTTCTGGCCTCTTCCGTCGGCTTGACCCCCAGGCCGGACCCTGCGCGGATCCGCCATTGCGCCTGCTCCCAGATCTCCATGACCTTGAGCCAGCGCTCCCAGAGGTAGTCGAGATCACGGCTGACCTCGTTGTACAGAGCCAGCGTAGCGCCCGACATCGCCACGGTGAAGTCGGGATCGGTTGCAGGCAGCGTCTTGTGTCTCTGCCGCAGGCCGTCGAGCTGGTCCATCAAGGCGACGGCCCGTTCGCGGAAGTCCTTGAACTGCGCCTCCACGGTGTTCTGAAGGCGGCGCTTGCGATAGTAGATCAGCCCGAACGCCGCCAGACCAAGCAGCCCGAGAACCACCATCGCGGCCAGGGACGCGGCGCGGCTGTTAATCGGACCGCCCAAGGGTGGGACCGGAGACGTTTGAACCTGGCAAAACACGAGCTCGAGCATAAAGAGTCCTCAAGAAAATCTGCAGTTGACCAATCACCGTTTCGGGGGCATATCCCGCCAATCGTAGAAACATTACCCAGGTGCGGCAACGTCCCCGGAGTGCGTGCAAAATACGCGCCTCTAACCCCTTTTCCGCCCCTACCCAGATTACGGCTGACTCGGCGGGAGCCGGGACTGCCGGTTTGGTCCGGCGCTCAAAGGCCGGCGCTCGACGACTCGTCGGAACCGGCCCCGCCCGGTGGGAAATCCTGGGGCAGGCGGACGATAAAATGAGCCCCGCGGCCGGGAGACGAGTCGAGGTCGATCCGGCCCCCGTGTGCCTGGACGATCCCGTAGCTGATCGACAGCCCCAGCCCCGTCCCACTACCGACCGGCTTGGTTGTGAAAAACGGGTCGAAGATCTTATCGCGGATCGACGGCTCGATTCCCGGGCCGGTGTCGACGACGTGGATCTCGACCTCACGCGGGGTGAGTCGGGTGCCGACGGTCACCTTTCCCCCGTCGGGGCAGGCGTCGAGGGCGTTGTTCAGAAGGTTGAGCACAACCTGGTTGATCTGGGCCGGATAACACGTCACCGGCTTCAAGGGAGTGAAGTCCAACACCAGCTCCACTCCCTGCGCCTTCGCTCGCCCGTCGATCAGGAAGGCCGTGGTTCTGATCCCTTCGTTCAAGTCCACTTCCTTGCGCTCGGACTCGTCCAGGCGGGCGAAGTTGCGGAGATCGAGGATAATCCGCTGAATCCGTTTCAACCCCTCGCCGGAGCGGTCAACGAGGCTCCCCAGGTTCTCCAGGACGTAGGCCAAGTCGCCCTCGGCAGCGGCCGCGTCGACACGCTCGAGCAGAGCGGGATCGTGCTCGGCCAGAATCGAGTCGGCCTGGCGGTAGAGGTGAAGCAGCTCGATTACGTGACCGAGGTCGCGCCGCAGGACGGCGACATTGTTGACGACGAACGCCAGGGGATTATTGATCTCGTGGGCGACTCCAGCCACCATCCGGCCCAGGGACGAGAGTTTCTCGGCTTGGACCAACTGGCTCTCGGCTCGCTTCAACTCCTCGTGAGCTCGCTTCAACTCCTCGTGAGCCTGTCGCTCCGAGTCCGCGAGCGCCTGCAACTGGCGGTTGCGCTCACCCAATTGTCGCAGGCTGGTCTGATACTGAGCATTGAGGTGGACCACGTCCTCGAAGGCCGATGCGAGGATATCCAGGAGTTGCTCCCTTCCCGCCGGCAGCCGGAACTCCTGGCCCAGGAAGACGACCGAGATCGGAGTGGTGGACTCGGTGGTCGGCGGCCGGGCCAGCGCCCGGTGGACGCAGCCGGCGATCTCCTCCGGATCGCGATTCTTGGTGATGAAGCCATCGGCCCCGGCCTGAAGGCCGCGCAGGACGTTGAAGGGCTCGGCCTGGCTGGTGCAGACCACCACCGGGATGCGGCGGAGGCGGGGGTCCGCCTTGATCCGTTTGCAGAGGTCGAAGCCGCTGTCCCCGGGGAGCAGGAGATCGCTGAGCACGAGATCGAATCGGTCATTGGTGAGGAGCTCGAAGCCGCGCTCGGCGTCGGGGGCGATCGCCACCTCGAAGCGCGCATCCTCGAGGATCAGGGCGAGTTGTTGGGCCTGGGTAGGGCTGTCTTCGACGATGAGCACGCGAGGCATGGTTGGCTCCTACCGACTCAGGAAATGCCGCTACCGCCGAGCGCGGCCAAGTATTGAGTGATGGCCGGGAGCGGCTGGACCAGATCGACCAGGCCCGCCGCGATGGCGGCACCGGGCATTCCGAAGATGACCGAGGTCGTCTCATCCTGGGCGATGACTTGGCCGCCCGTCCGGCGGATCATCCGCAATCCCTCGACGCCGTCGTCGCCCATTCCGGTCAGGATCACGGCCACGGCCCCGGCGCCGAAGGCGCGGCCGACCGACTCGAACAGAAAGGTCCCCGAGGGTCGAAAGCCGCCGATCGGGGGTGACGACGACAGCGCCACCGTCCCGTGCCCGGAGGCGCCCAGGTGACGGTGATCGGGCGAGAGAAAGACGGTGCGTGGGGTGAGCGGCTCCCCTTGTTCGGCCAGCTTCACGCGGAGCGGGCTCGAGGAATCCAGCCACGACGCGAGCCCCGAGACGAAGCCCGGTGTGATGTGCTGGACCATCAGGATCGGCAGGGCGAAATCGCCGGGGAGGCCGGAGAGCAGGAACCGCAGCGCCGCCGGTCCCCCGGTGGAGGCCGCGATGGCCACGATCCGCTTGCGGGCGGCGCCCGGGGGCACGAGGGCCCGCGTCGACCGCCCGGCGGGCTGGACGGAAGGGGGACGCCAGTGACGCACAACCTTGACCTGGGACAGGGCTTTGACGGTCGCCACCAGGTGCTGGGCCGCCGCCACGAAGCCGGGCGACCTGGGCCCGGGAGGTTTTACTACCACCTCCAGTGCGCCCACCCGCAGGGTGTCAAGCGAATCCTTGACCTCGCGGGTACGCGTGGTCCCGGTGACGATCACGATCGGCGTCGGCACCGTGATCATGATCTCCTTGGTCGCCTCCAGGCCATCCAACCGGGGCATGTGCAGGTCCATGGTGACCAGGTCGGGTCGGAGCTTTTGCGTCAGCGCGATCGCCTCGAGGCCGTCCCTTGCCTCGCCGACGACCTGGATCGCGGGGTCGGCGACCAGGATCGACGTCAGCAGGGTACGGGCCGTCGCCGAATCGTCGACAACGAGGACGCGGATCATGGCTCCCCCTGTCCTTTAGAGGAGTTGCCCGAGGGCCTCGAGCAACTCCTTCTGGTCGAAGGTGCTCTTGACAATGTAGGCGTCCGCTCCGACCTCAATTCCGCGAGCCTTGTCCCGATCACTGGACCGCGCGGAGATCAAGATCACCGGCAGCTCGTGGGACTGTTTCGAGCGGCGAATTGCCTCGGTCAACTCGAAGCCGTCCATCCGAGGCATCTCGATGTCGGTAATCACGAGATCGACGTCTTGCTCCTGGAGGAGCTTCCAACCGGCCTCGCCGTCGGCCGCGGTCACAACCTCGTACCCCGCCGCCTCCAGGATGCTCTTCTCCAGGGAACGCGTGGTGACGGAGTCGTCGACCACGAGCAGCCGCTTCTTCGCGAGCGAACCCGTCATGGCCGGCACGGGCGCCGGCGCCGGGCCGACGCTCTGGCTCATTGCGGCGCGGATCAAGGCCGCCGCGTTCAGGACCAGCGCGATCCGTCCTGAGGGGAGGATGGTCGCTCCCGAAAAGTTGCGGACCCGCCGGATCCGGTCCCCCAGGCCCTTGACCACGATCTCTTGTTCGGCGATCAGCTCATCCACCACGAAGGCCATTCGCCGCTCCGCCGCGGCCACGATCAGGCCTGGCCGCTTGTCGCCCGCGCCGGCGGCCGTGGCGGCCGGCAAGCCGAGCGTCTCGGCCAGTGAGGCCATCGGCAACAGCGACTTGCCGTTAACGAGCATTTCCCGCCCCCCCACCATTCGGATGTCGTGCGGGCCGATGCGTACCAACCTCTGCACGTTGGTGCTCGCCCAGGCGAAGATCTGCTCCCCTGCCTCGACCAAGAGCGCCCGCAGGGTGGTCAGGGTCAGGGGGACAGCCAGTGCGAACCGCGTCCCCTGCCCGGCGGTGAACGAGAGGTCGATGGTGCCGTGAAGCAATTCGACCTGGCTTTTGACCACGTCGAGCCCCACCCCGCGGCCGGAGACGCTGGTGATCAGCGAGGCCGTGGAGAACCCGGGCAGGAAGATACAAGACACCAGGTCTCGTTCGTCGGTGGGCTCGCCGAGCCCCTGCTGGCGCACCTGCTGGCGCACGGCCTCCAGGTCGAGGCCCCGACCGTCGTCCGCGACCACCACTTCGACCTGCGTGCCGCGGAGCGCGGCCCTCAGCGTGATCCGCCCCTGGGCGGGCTTGCCGGCGGCCTGGCGTTGGTCGGGCGTCTCGATGCCATGATCCACGGCGTTGCAGACCAGATGGTACAGCGGGTCTCGCAAACCCTCGAGGATCGACCGGTCCAGCTCGACCTGGCCCCCCTCGACCAAAAGGACGACCTCTTTGCCGCTCGCCCGGGCCAGGTCGCGCACCAACCGGTCGAGGCCCTGGCAGGCCTCGGCGAACGGCAGCATCCGCAGCCGTCGCACCGCGTCGTCGAGGAGGTCGGCAACCTGGTCGAGCTGGCGGCCGTCGCTCGTCAGGACCATGGCAAAACGCTCCAGGTCCTTCTCGAGGCGGCGCAGATTGTCGTCGATCTGACCAAGCACGACCGCCGCGGGGCGGGGCAACAACCTCCCGTCGCCGGTCCCGGCTTTCGAGGGTAGGCCGCTCCGACCGCCGTTCTCAGCCCGCTTGAGCGTTCTCAGCGCCCTGTCGAAACGGCGCCGTTCCGTCTTCCAGCGCCCCACGAACTCGCGGATCGCCTCCAGCTCGCTCGTCCGAGACTCCACTCGACGCCGTGCTACGAGCAGCTCACCGCTGTACGTAAGGAGTGCATCCAACTTATCGGCCGGGACGCGCACGAAGCCCGCGATCGCCGGGCGAGGCAGTTGGGCCAGGGCGGCGGGCGGCGGCTGACGCGAAGCCCCGGAGGGCTGCACCGACGGCTCGGGCGGGCGGTCACCTGGTCGCACGACACCGCCGCTCTCGGAGCGCTCCGCGGGCGGAGTCAAGCGGACCGTCGGCAGTTCGCCGGCCTTTTGGGGAGCCGGCCGTTGTGGCGCCGGCATCTCGCCTGCATCCCGACCGGCAAGCGGAACGCCTGCGTCAAGAGGGCGCGGCGCCGGCTCGAAGGGCCGGAGTGCAGGAATTCCCGCGGCGGCCTCGAGCCGTGGCAGCAACGCGCCGAGCGGCGAGTCGGCGAGGTCCCGCTGCTCCCGCAGGCGCATCCCGCCTCCTCAAGACTGTCGGCCGTCGCAAACAGCAGCGAAAACAACTCGGAATCGAACGCCACCCGATTGTCCCGTACCCCGGCCAGCAGGTCTTCGAGCCCGTGGCAGGCATCCTCGATGAGCGAGATATCCACCGAGCGCGCGGCTCCCTTCAGGCTATGCGCCGTCCGGAGAAGCTCTTGGAGCCGCCTCGCCCGCTCGGCCTCGGCCGGGTTTTTCTCCAGGGCCAGCGACTCGCGGTTCAGCACGCGCACGTGCTCCTGGAGCTCGTCGAGGAATGTGTTCATCAACCGCGTGATGAGCTTGGCCTTATCCACGGCGTCGGACCTCTCAGGACCGTGTGAGACTGGTGAGTTGGTTGCCGAGCGCGGTCAAGCTCAGGGCCGCCTGTTCGACCTGGCGAATCGCCACGAGATTCTGTCGCGCCACCTGGTCGAGGTTCTTCATCGCCTGATGAATCTGGGACATTCCAGTGGCCTGCTGGCCGGCCGATGCCATGATCTGCGTCGCCGCCTGCGCCGTCTCCGTCAGGGTCTCGGTCAAGGTCTTGATGGTCCCGCCCGCCTGGCTCGCCACCGCGGTCGTCACGCTGACTCCTTTGGTCACCTCTTCGGTGGACAAGACCGCAGTGTTCGTCGCCTTCTGGATCTCGCCCAGGATCTGCCGCACCTGAGTGGTCGCCTTCTTGCTCTGGCTGGCCAACGCCTTGACCTCTCCGGCCAGCACCGTGAAGCCCCGCCCATACTCGCCGGCGCGGGAGGCCTCGATGGCGGCGTTGAGTGCGAGCAGGTTGGTTTGCTCGGCAATGTCATTCACGGTGGCGATGATCTCGCCAATGGCCTGAGCTTGTTCGGCCAACATCAGGATGCTTTCGGCGGTTGACTCCACCTGTTCCTGGAGTTTTTCCAGGGCGGCGATCGAGTCGTCGACGGCCTGCCGGCCCCGCTGGCCGATCTCCTGGGTGCGCGAAACGGCCTCGCCGACACCCTTGGCTCGCTGCGCTGCCTGCGCGGCGGTCTGAGCAACCTGGTCGACGGTGGTCACGGTCTGGGCGACGGCGCTCGCCTGCTCCTGGGCGCCGGCAGCCTGCTGCTGGGCGATTGCGAGAATCTCCGTGCTGGTGGACGCCAGGCGAGACACCGCCTCGCTGACGTTCTCGACATACCTGGCCCTCTCGACCTCCAACTGCTTGCGCTGGGTGATATCGCGAACGATGCCGGTGAAGAAGCGGCGCCCCGCGAGGTTAAATTCGCTGACGGCGAGCTCCATGGGGAAGGTCGAGCCATCGCTCCGCAAGCCCTCGACCTCGCGGCCGATGCCGATGATCTTTGGCTGGTGGGTGCGCAAATAGTTCGTGAGATAGCCGTCGTGCTCGCTATGGTAGGGCTCGGGCATAAGCATCTTGACGTTGCGGCCCACGACGTTGACAGACGGGTGGCCGAAGATCTTCTCGGCGGCCGGGTTGAACGATTCGACGATCCCCCGCTCGTCGATGGTAATGATCCCGTCAATGATATGGTTGACGACCGAACGCATCCGCTCCTCGGCCTCCCGGCGGGCATCCTCGCCCGCTCTTCGCTCGGTCATGTCGCGGATCACCTTGGCAAAGCCTATGAGCACTCCGGCATCCTTGTGGAGAGCGGTGGTGACGACGTTGGCCCAGAACCGAGAGCCATCCTTGCGCACCCGCCAACCCTCGTCCTCAAACCGGCTCTCATTCGTCGCCACCCTTAATTCCATCTCGGGCTTGCCGTGCTCCACGTCTTCACGCGGGTAGAAGATCGAGAAGTGCTTGCCGATGATCTCGTCGGCATGGTACCCCTTCAATAGCTCTGCCCCGGGGTTCCAACTGAGGACGTGTCCGGTGGGGTCGAGCATCATGATCGCATAGTCCTTGACGCTCTCCACGAACAGGCGGTAGCGCTCGTCGTTCCGCCTGAACACCTTGTCGCCGCCCTTGCGTCTCCTCGGAGACGGGTTCTTGTTCGGGGACGTCGCGCTAACCACCGGTTTCTTTGAAGTCGACGATTTGGCCATCGGGATCCCCCCAGGTTCAGACGCCTGCGCCATCGCCCTGGTCAATGAAGAGGCGATCGTCTTGGAGGAGGGCGGCGCCGTCAAGCACGATCAAGGCGCCCTCGGTCACGCCGCGCACAAATTGCCGGCCGACGCCCGTGGCCGATCCCTGCCAGTCGAGCATCTGGTCGGTGCGCAAGGTTATCACTTCATGGACCTTATCCGCCAGCAGGGCGAATTCGTTGCGCTCGCCGCCGAGGACGATCGCCCAGGACTGGCCGGTCCAGCCGGTGCGAGCCATCCCGAAGAGCCTGTGAAGGTCGACAATGGGGAGGATCTCGCCGCGGAGGTTGATGACGCCGACGAAGAAGTCGGGGGCCCCGGGAACCGGTGTCAATTCGATCAACGGCACGATCTTGTGGACATAGCCCAGTTCGATCGCGTAGTCTTCGTTGGCCAGCGCGAAGGTCACGACATCGAGCACCAGCGAGGTGGGGGGCGGCTGGACAGGGACGCGCGCCAGCGCGCGGGCTCGCTCCTCCAGCACGGCCCTGGCCTGATCGGGGGTCGAATGCTCCTCGCAAATCAAGTTCACGGCCCGTGCGAGGCGTTCGCGAATCGTCCGCCGATCCGTGATCGGACCGGTTCGACGGCGGATCAAACTCATCGGTGGCTCCTTCTCGCGGCCTCGATCAGCGCCATCTGGGTCTCGGCCGCGGCCAGTAGCCGCCCAGCCGGTTCGCCGTCGGAGAGAGGAACGATCTCTTCGGCCGGGCGAGCCCGGCACAGGTCGCGCGCATTGCGATAGGCGCGCCACGCCCCCTCGCGGTCCCCGCGATTCTGGAGGATCGAGGCCACGGTGAGATGGGCGATGGCGAGCGACCGATCGAGGTAGATCGCTCGCCGCGCGGCCTGGATTGCCTCTTCATCTCGATCGAGATCCAGCAGAAGCACGGCCCTCAGGTAATGCAGCTCGCTTGAGAGCGGGTGCCGTTGCGTCGCCGCGGCGCAGACGCGCTCGGCCTCCGCCACGTCCTGGTTAGCCAGCGCGCGAATCCGAAGCGCCGTGTCGGTCCAGTCGGTGGCGATGTCTCGCTCGCGAGCGCCGATGCGGGAGCCGTCACCCCCGGCGAGCCCCGCCGGTGCCCCGGCTGGGGTTCCTCCGGTGTCCCGCTGCGCCGCGGAACTGCTTGCGCACGCAATTTCCGGCCGCGCTGACTCCGGGCCGATCGGCCGCGAGGCCGACGATGCCCCGCTTCGGTAGAAGACACCGTGGTCCGTCGCCACGACCTCAAAGGGGGCCTCGCCCGCCAGCGGGGGATCGGTGGAAGCCGTGATCAGCCACCCGCCGCCGGCAAGCGACTCGTACAGCCGGCGCGCGACGGTCCGGACCGTCTTTGGGTCGAAGTAGATCAAAACGTTGCGACAAAGGATCAAATCCATCCCCCAGACACTTGTCGCGCACGCGGAGTCGAAGTCCAGCGCCAGGTTGAGGTGGCCGAAAGTGACGAGCCGGCGCACGACCTCATCGACGACGTAGTGGTTGCCATGGCCGTGCAGGTAGGGGCGGGCCGCAAGGGCGCCCTCGCCGCGGAGCGACCAGGCGCCATAGGTGCCCCGCCGTGCTTTGATCAGGCTCGCTCGCGACAGATCAGTCGCCAGCGTACGGCACTGTCCCACCAGCCCCTCCTCAAGCAACAGAATCGCCAGCGAGTAGGCCTCTTCCCCGGAGGCGCAGCCGGCGCACCACGCACGGAGGACATGATCGTGGCCTCTGCGCTGGCGGATCTCGGGCAGGACCGTGTGTCGAATGAACTGAAATTGAGAGGGCTCGCGAAAGAAGTAGGTTTCACCGACGGTCAGTTCTGCGAGCAGGTCGTCCAAAGCTGCGTCATCGGTCTCGAGCAGGCGGCGATACCCCAGCACGTCGTCGTCCAATCCCGTCCGCGCCATGGCGCGGCGGATCACCAGCTCGACGCTGGGACACCGATCGGTCGTGAGGGTCAGCCCAGTACGTGCCCCGACCCATTGTCTCAGCTCATCAAAGACATGCCGGGTCACGGTCATGAGCGGTCGCCCTTTTCCATTATGCGCTACCCGAGGGCCAGGGGAAGTGCGGCCGACCGGGTCGTGGCGATCAGCGAACGGAGATCGAGCAAGGGCACGAGCCCATTGGGCACTCTCATCATCATCACCAGAATGGCGTCGCCCGAGCCAGACATGAGCTCCTGGACCTGTTCGGACGCGGCGGGATCCAGGACGACAAGGTCAAGGGCTCGATCGACACGCAGTGCGAGCGGCCGACCGCCTGCCCCCGCCTCGATGATGATCAGGTGGTCCGAGGGCTCCACGGCCTTGGATGGAAGACGAAGCCGTGCGCGGAGATCAACGACCGGGACGACGGTGCCGCGCAGGTCGAACACGCCCTCGATGAAGGCCGACTCCAGCGACAGCGGTAGGATCGCTACCGCGCGCACAAGCTCCCGGACGTCGGAAGCGGGCAAACCGTAGCGCTGCCCGCCGATCTCGAAGATCAGGACTTTAGCGACTGGGCGATCCACGATTGTACCCATCAACCGACGCTGTCTCACGGCCCCCCGTTCGTCCGAGTGCCCATGACAGCCGTACTCCTAGAATATGTCTTTCCTCGATCAAAGAGAACTGGCCAATCCCGCACCCTCTGAAGTGTCTCAATTGAAGGTTGGCGGTGTGGGTGACGATCTTGATAGAGCGGGATGTCGTGATTGAAACAGAAGTCACAGCAGACGGGTTGGTCCATCCCCATTTGTTAGCTTGAGGGGCTAACCATGCTCGTGCAGGTTCAGGTCCTGTCTCCGGCAATCGTTTCAGGAAGTCCCTGAGGGTGGGGCCCCGCCCGACCCTTGCTGCCGAAAAAGGAACAAGAGGGCAACCGCACAAGAAGGGCTGATGGAGACCGGCAGTCTGGCCGCGACGGGTCTCAGTGATCAGGTAGAAGATTGCCATCCAGCAGGTTCTGGATCGTCGCCTGATTCAATGGCTTGACGAGGTGGTGGTCGAAGCCCGCCGCACGTGATGTCGCCCGGTCCTTTTCTTGACCCCAGCCGGTGACCGCGACCAGCAGGCATCCCTTGAACCAGGGCCTGCGGCGTAACTGCTCGGCCACCTCGTGACCACTCATTCCCGGCAGGCCAATATCCAGGAGGACGATCTGGGGGCGGAACGCTTCGGCCTTTTCGAGGGCCGAAGGGCCGTCAAGTGCGACCTCCACGCTCTGCCCGTGAAGCAGCGTCAAGACCTTTGCCAGGCTTCTGGCGGCATCGATGTTGTCGTCGACCACCAGGATGCGACGGTAAGCGGGCTTGAATGAGTCGGACTCGGGCGCAAGTGAAGGAGACGGCGAACGCGGTGGTGCCGGGATGTCAGCTACCGCTGGCTGGCGAAGTACAAACTCGCTACTCTCGCCCGGGCCCTCAATGCAGGTTGTCATCGAGCCGTCTTGAACCTTGAGCAAGCCGCGGGTCAGACAGGGCCAGATGCCGAGCCCGTCCAGTGCGTGGTCGCCACGTTCGCCAACTCGCGTAAACCATGCAAAATTCGCTATAATCATTTCCCGTCCCATTCCGACGCCGGAGTTTTGAACCTCGTCATCGGTGCAGCCGCGGGCTCGACGTGATACCGGCAGCAGTGGTCGGCCTGATCGACCGCTCAGTCACTATATTACTGCTCGGCGCGCAAAGAAGGTCAAGTTTTCTCGATGTTCAATCCGGCTTGGGCAAAGAAAGTTTGGATCAACTGTTCCAGGTCCCGGCACACCAGGTTGCGCATCTCCACATTCTTCAGATGATTCCAGCCTCCTTCGTCCCAGGGGGTTCAGGTCGGGGGCATAACCCGGCAGGGCCCTGGCTTGAAGCGAACCAAGGAGATTGTCCGAACCCTGCGGTTGGTCGGTTCCGTGGATTTGTCATGTCGGCGGCGGTAGGATCAAATCAATGAGAACAGGCTCAAGGCTCGCTGGGGAAGCGGTATCCGGGAGGGTTGCGCCGGATGTGTGACCGGATCATGGGCGAAATCCTCATGATCGTGGCGGCGCTCGGCCTGGTGGCGGCGGGCGAGCACCACCCCGTCAATGTCCCGGCGGCGGAACGCGGGCGAGAATCGGTGCGCAAGCCGCTCAACCCTCCGTTCTGGTCGCTGCGCGCTTATCAGGAGGCGTGGAAGCGATGGGGGCTTGCCAAAAAGCCCGCCGATTACGACCGGGCCTTCCGCGCACGCTACGGGCTGCACCCTCCTCTTTACGAAAACGGCGGATTGCCGATGGGGTTCACCCGGCCACGCGGACTCCTGGGGCTGGGCCAGGGGCTTGGTAACGATTGTCTGCTCTGTCACGCCGGGACCGTCGCCGGCCAGACGATCATCGGCCTGGGCAACTCGGCGCTCGACATGCAATCGCTCTACGAGGAGCTAGCCGCGGCCGACGGGCTCGATCCGATCATGCCGCTGCCCCTTTGCAATGCTCGCGGCACCAGCGAGGCCTCGAACTTCGCGGTCTACCTGATGCAGTTTCGCGATGCGGAGCTGAGGCACCGGTTACCGGTCAAGTATCCGCTCTGCGAGAACCTTTGCGAGGACGTTCCCGCGTGGTGGCATTTCAGGAAAAAGAAGACGATCTACCATCTGGGTGTCGCCGACAGCCGGTCGGTCCGCACGCTCATGCCTTTTCTCTTGATTCTCGGCAACAGCGCGGAGTCGATCAAGGAGCGCGAGCCAGAGTTCGCCGATATCCGCGCCTATCTGCTAAGCCTGGAGCCTCCACGCTATCCTTACGCGATCGATCGGGCCCTGGCTGAGCAGGGCAAGGCCATCTTCGAGCACACCTGCGTTCGGTGCCACGGCTCCTACGGCGCCGAAGACCGCTACCCCAACAAGCTCGTACCACTCGAGGTGATCGGCACCGATGCCACCCTGGCGCACGCCTTCGCCCCGGAAGGTGTGGCGCATTACCTCGAGAGCTGGTTCGCCCGCGAGCACGGTCCCGCGGGAGAGCCCTATCATGGCCTGGGCGGCGGCGGCTATCAGGCCCCTCCGCTCGACGGCATCTGGGCGACCGCACCTTACCTTCACAACGGTTCGGTGCCGACAATTTATCATGTTCTCAAATCTAGCGAGCGCCCCCGAATCTTCACCCGTAGCTTCCGCGGCGATGCCCTGGAGTACGACCAACGCAGGGTGGGGCTGAAGTTCCAGACGCTGCCAAACGCCCCCGATCCCAGCCTCCCCGCAATCGACCGCCGCAAGGTCTATGACACCACGCAGCCGGGCCGGGGCAACCGCGGGCACACCTTCGGAGACAGGCTGACCGAAGAAGAGCGAATGGCCGTGGTCGAATACCTCAAGACGCTCTGAATACCGCACCGCGATCGCTCAGCCGATTTGTCCCGACCGAGCTACAGGCTTTCAGGCCGAGCGTTCAGACCCCGATCAGTGCCTCCTGGCGCTCCTCGCTCTCGAGAGAGTCCGAACTTGCCGAGGACTCGAGACCCTGGACCAGAGCACCAAGTTGGAGTGCCAGTAGCCGGTCCTCCGGGCTCGGACCGCGAAGCATCGAGAGAAAGGCTTCGGCGCCGATCAATACGGCCTTGGGCTTGCTATGGATTGTCAACACGCAACGTGCATTCGGATTTTCCAGGTTCTCAAGCACTTTCGGCAAATCGCGGTGAAGTTCACGGCTTCCAATGAAACGAACACGAGACTGAGGCATCAGTGACCTCGAGGCCGGAATCAGCCTGGACAAAAGTATTTGAGGCGATCAGATGGAATCGGCCCCGAACACGATAGGTGAGAGAAAGGGTATCGAATCCGACACGCCCCCGTCAACCAGCAATCACCTGTTATCTACGGAATTCGGTGAGAAAACGTTGGACAATCTTTTGACAAGAAAGAGTCGGCTCTTTGACTCGTGATTTCAGCCAATTAGCAATCATGGAACCACTCAATATAGCCTAGGTTCATGCGAGCATAGGTCGAGAATCGCGTGGGAAGCGGAGCTGTTGGTCAGGGAGAAGGCTGAGGCATCGGGGCCGGAGTCTCACCTGGATGAGCGGGGGAGACGTGAGCACCCGGCGCAGCAGTTGCAAACCGCGGCGTTTGGGGCGGAGGTCCGAGCAGGTCGGCCAGATCGGTATACTGGCTGTACTTCTCCATCAGCATGGCCCTGATCGCCACCGACTCGTTGGGCCGCCCTGCCCACATCGCCGCGTCGGCGCGGGCGATCTGGTCGATCACGAAGGCCCGGCGTTCTTGCATCTGCGCCTCCAGCTCGGTGGCCCGCTTGAGCGCCAGGAGGTGCCATTTCCTTTCCTCCCGGTCGTCCGGCTTGATCAGCCGGGCCATTTCCCTCCAGTAGGTGAGGGCCAGCGGGTCGTTTCCGTCGGCAACCGCCCTGGTGGCCAGCGTATCGAACGAAACGTACCGTCGTTCACCATCGGTGTGGGGCTCGGTAAACGAGGTCTTCACCGGGCTGCTCAGGTTCCTGGCCCGACCCTCGGCCTCATCCAACAGAACCTGGTCGCGCCATTTCTGCACCTGTTCCGAGTAAGGGTGGCCCGGGTGTTTGTGATCGAGAGGGTCGAGGTACTCTTCCTGGGCGGTGAGCCAGTCGGAGCGGTGCGACGAGGCCATCAGTGCTTCGGCCTGGCGATAGAGATACCCAGCGCTTGGGGGCCAAAGCCAGTAACCCATGAATCCGCCGATCGCGATGAGCGCGGCTGCCAGGCCGATTGATTCGAGGACTGGCCGGCCGAGAAGGCGGGATCCGAGGTCACTGCCGTCAGGATCGCGCGTCGCGAAACCGCTGTTGATGCCGAACAACGTGCCCGACTTGCGGCCTTTCCTGCGCGGACGCGCTGCCGGCTCGCCGATTCCGGCTCGGGGAAGATTCGCTTCGGGAGAGCCTGGCTCGGGCCAGACCATGGGGATTGCTTGTCCCCGCGCGGCCTTGTCCCGCAGCTCCTTCAAAGTATGCCCCACGGCGGCCGCGTCCCACGGGCGATCGGCGGGCGTCTTGGCCATCAGCTTGACCACTAGCTCGTTTAACTCCTTGGGCAGCTCTGCGACCTTGTCCCCGGGCCGCGGAGAAGCCTCGTTGATATGGCAGTGCATGAGCACCACGGCCGACGCGCCGTCGAACGGGGTCTTCCCGGTCAACATCTGGTACATGAGCACACCAAGCGCGTACAGGTCGGTCTTGTGGCTGACCGCGGGCGTGCCGCGAATCTGCTCGGGGGCCATATAAGCCGCCGTGCCCAGAGTTCGCCCCGGCGCCGTCAGTTGCGTGGTTCGCTCCAGGTCCTTGGCGATCCCGAAATCCGTGAGCTTGAGTTTGCCGTCGACCGTGATCATCAGGTTCGAGGGCTTGAGGTCCCGGTGGACCACGCTCATGTCATGAGCATACTGAAGGGCACCGCAAAGCTGGATCGTCAGATCGACGACCTCGCGCCAGGGCAGCTCTCCTCGATCCTGGAGCAAGCACTCCAGGGTCACGCCCTCCACGTACTCCATCGCGAAGTAGGACGTTCCCTTGAATCGACCCCAGGCCAGGCAACGAACGATGTTGGGATGCCGGAACTGCTTGAGGATTTCTGCCTCGCGCTCGAACCGCTCGAAGACCTTACCCTTCTGGGCGAGCTCACCGTGAACGATCTTCACGGCGGCTGGGCGCCCGGTCGTCTCTTGCGTCGCGCGGAAGACAACACCCATTGCGCCTGAGCCCAGGATCTCCTCGAGGCGGAAGGAACCCAGCTTTTCGCCGATCAACTCCTGACTCATGGTCGCAACCACACCTTGGTGGCCAGGCTCGAGCCCTTGACCTCCGACCCGGACACGCAACAATCGGCCTGTCTCGACGCCCCAAGACTGCCTCAAAGGGCCAGCTAACCAGAGCGACGTGTGCTGGCTCAGCCCCGGAGCATCACGCAGGAGACTCCCCCCGCCGCAGGAAGGTAGCTGTGCCGGACGTAATCCATAACCATGCGATCGGCATTGAACCGCCAGGCCAGTGTCCGGAAAGCTTTCTTTTGGCGGGCAATCCAGTCCCGTGGCAACCCTGATGCGTCGCGTCGGTAATAAAGCGGAATGACCTGGTTGGTCAACGTTTCCAGCAGCGACCTGTGATCGCGCTCATCCTGCACCGAGGGCACGGCGTGGGTCAGGCTGTTGCCGATGGCAAACCCGTTCGTACCATCATAAGCCTCAGCCCACCAGCCGTCGAGGACCGAGAAGTTGAGGGTGCCGTTGAGGATCGCCTTCTCTCCCGAGGTGCCGCTGGCCTCCTGGGGACGACGTGGATTGTTCATCCAGACATCCACTCCCTGGACCAGCGAACGACCGACGTTCATATCGTAGTCTTCGACGAATACGATGCGATTGAAGAACTGCTCCTGCCGTGTCATCCGCACGATGCCCTGGATCAGCTCCTTGCCCATCCGGTCCTCGGGGTGAGCCTTGCCGGCGAAGATGATCTGCACGGGATGGTCCGTCGACTTGACCAGCTCGGTGAGCCGAGCGACATCTTGCAGGATCAGGCCGGCGCGCTTGTAGGTGGCAAACCGCCTGGCAAACCCGATGGTCAGGGCGTTCAAGTCGAGTGCTTCCATCGCTTTCTGGACGGCCGCATCGGGCTCGTTGCGGCGGCGGGCCTGGAGCACCAGCCGGGTCCGGACGAAGTTGATCAACCGGGCCTTGAGAACCTGCTTGGTCTCCCAGAGCTCGGCGTCGTCCACGGTCTCGATTCCCTCCCAGGTCTCGGGCAGCCGCTGGTCCCTGGGCCAGTCCACACCGAGATGCCGGTCGAAGAGAAGCGACATCTGGGGTGCAACCCAGGTTTGGACGTGCACACCGTTGGTGATGTGGCCAATCGGTACGTTCTCCTCGGTGAGGTTGGGGAAGAGCGGCCGCCACATGCGCCGAGACACCACGCCGTGCAATGCGCTGACGCCGTTGGCATAACGCGACAACTTGAGCGCCAGCACCGTCATGCAGAAGGGCTCGTTGTGGTCGCCGGAGTTCACTCGGCCTAGCCCCATGAAGTCGTCGTACGACAGGTGGAGCCCTTCGCGGATCTTTCTCAGGTGCTCCTCGACAAGTCCAGCGGGAAACCGGTCGTGACCGGCGGCGACCGGTGTGTGGGTGGTGAAGACCGTCATCCCGGCCACGTCGCGCATCACCTCGCCAAAAGGCAGGCCGGTTGATTCCATCACCGCCCGGATCATCTCGAGCGTGGCAAAGGCGCTGTGTCCTTCGTTGAGATGGAGCACGGAGGGGTTGATCCCCAGGGCCCGCAGAGCACGCAACCCCCCGACCCCCAGGAGCAGCTCCTGGCGAATCCTGACCCGGGCGTCGCCGCCATAGAGTCGCGCGGTCAGGGCGCGGTCGGATTCACTGTTCTCGGGCAGATTCGAATCCAGGAGCAGAAGCGTGGTCCGGCCCACCTCGACCCGCCAGATCTTGGCCTTGAGCACTCCGGTGGCCGTCTCGATCGCGATCTTCAGCGGTTGGCCATCCGAACCGATCACGCTTTCGATCGGTAGCAGATCCAAGTTGGTGTTGAGATACAACTCTTGCTGCCAGCCCTGCGCATCCAGCACCTGGCGGAAATATCCCTGGGCATACAAGAGCCCGACGCCGATCAACGGAATGCCCAGGTCGCTGGCGCTCTTGAGGTGGTCGCCGGCCAGCACGCCCAAACCTCCCGAATAGATCGGCAGGCTCTCGTGCAGGCCAAACTCGGCCGAGAAGTAGGCCACCGGACGCGACCGCAAGATCGAAGCGTGCACCGCCCCCCACGAATCGGTGTCTTTGAGGTATTCGGACAGCCGCCGGAAGGCGTAGTCGATTCGCGAGTCAAGCGCCATGTCGGTCGCCCGACGTTCAAGCTGTTCCGTCGGCAGCCGCTTGAGATACTCGACGGTATTGTGATCGACCTTGTGCCAGAGATCGGGGTCGAGCTCTCGAAAGAGCGCGATGACGTTGGGCTGCCAGACCCACCACAGATTGCGGGCCAAGTCCCGAAGTTTGTCTACCAGTTGCGATTGGCCCACCAAGATCCCACCCCCAGTCAAATCGCGGTTCGAGGAAACCATACACTACCGGTGTGTCGAACGAACCTTGTCATCCAGGCCGGGCGACGATGAACGGTCGTCGGGAACCCGGCCATCCCAAGGGATCATAGTATGCCGCAAGCCGCGCGGCTTGCCAAGACCCGGCCGTCGATCTTCGCCTTTGCCTCGCCGCTGATGCCTCAATTCGCCCGGCCCAGGTATTCGCCGGTGCGGGTGTCAACGCGGACGAT
>JAFAHT010000020.1 GCA_019237095.1 Planctomycetaceae bacterium | reverse complement strand
GCAAGCAGGAGCCTCAGCCGTCGATGTCCATTGCCCCCGATGCGGTGATCGGCATGCACGATGGCTTGCGCCGGCAGGTCTACCTGAGAAACCGGCTGGGTATTCCCCCCCTGGGCTTGCTCAGCCGCGAGCGAATCAGCAAGCTGATGTTCTGGAAAACGAGTCCGCGCTGAGCGGGTGCCTTGTGATCAACGCGAGATCGCGGGTCAGGGGCTGGTTTCCGGGTTCAGACCATGGAAGTCCGAGGGAATGAGGATCGCCGGGCGGTTCGACAATTCGGGCCGGTCTGCGGCCGGTCAGGGCGGTCGCCCTGATCGCAAGGGCCAGAAGGGGAAACAGTGGGCAACCCGTTCGATTTGACCGGCAAGGTGGCCATCGTGACCGGGGGTAATGGCGGCATCGGGCTGGGCATCGCCCGCGGGCTGGCCCAGGCTGGCGCCTCGATCGCCATCCTGGGACGCAACGAGGCGAAGTCCAGGGAGGCGGTGCGACTGATCTCGGAGGCGACCGGTGCGGCCGCGCTGGTCGTCACCGCCGACGTGACAGAGCCCGAGGATGTCGAACGGGCGGTTGCCCAGACGCAGAGCGCGTTTGACCGCATTGACATCCTGTTCAACAACGCGGGTATCAACATCCGCAAGTCCCCACAGGATCTGGCGCTCGACGAGTGGACGAACGTCCTGAACACGAACCTGACCAGCGCGTTTCTGATGGCCAAGGCCGTGTACCCAGCCATGAAGCGCGCTGGCGGCGGCAAGATCATCAACACGGGAAGCATGACGTCGATCTTCGGGTCGAGCTTTGCGGTTGCCTATGCCAGCAGCAAGGGGGGGATCGTCCAGCTTACCAAGAGCCTGGCTCTGGCCTGGGCCGCCGACAACATCCAGGTCAATGCCATCCTGCCGGGCTGGTTCGATACCGAGCTGACGATGCAGGCACGGCAAGAAATCCCCGGATTGCATGACCGCGTCCTGGCCCGCATCGCCCAGGGACGATGGGCCAGGCCCGAGGACATGGCGGGCACCGCCGTCTGGCTGGCCAGCTCTGCCAGCGACTATGTCACCGGCGTGGCCATTCCCGTGGACGGCGGTTACTCCGCGGCACTTTGATGATTGCCCGCACCCTGGCGCGGGCTTTCATTCGTCGGCTGGAGGGGCTTCCGACGCCGCCTCCGAATCGGGCACGACCCGACCGATCAACTCGAGCTCCAGCTTCTGGTTGAACGGCAGCTTCATGGCGAACGGCTTCAGCGGCATCATGAACTGGAGGTTGGGGAAGGTGAACTGGGGCAGCGTGTTCGGTTTGAACAGCCCCTTGGCCAGTTCGAACGCCGTCTTGGTGGTCCTTTTGTCTGCGGATGCGCAGGGTTTGCTGGTCGGATTGGCGGCCGGGGCGGCGCCGTGGTGCGGCTTCTTGGTCTGCGGGCTGGGCTGAGGCTCGGACGAATCGCCGGGCGAGGGCGCGGGGTCGGCCTTCTCTTCGTCCGGCAGCGGGGGAAGCTCGGCCGGCGTGCCGTCGGCATGAACGCCCTGGGGCAGCGATCGGCTGGGAATCGCCGGGATCGCCAGCCGAGGAGGACTGACGGCCACTCGCGGCAGCGACCGAGGCAATTCCAGAAACTCGGGACTGGTCGACGCGGTCGCCAGCGCGACCTCCTCGGCGGTGATCAGCGCCAGTCGTTCCCGAACCACGGCCTTACCGTCCTTGTCGGCGACCGTGTGCGGGCCGAAGCCGACCAGCAAGAGCTCATCCCGAGGAATCAGCCACTCGCCGGCGATCTCCGCATGGCCGATCTCGGGGATCTGCACCTGGGCCGAACGAGTGGGGCTCCATGTCACTTTCTCGGCCTGGGAAGATGCCGCCTGCGATCCATGGCACTCCGCGGCGTTCGCCTCGTCACCGGCACTGCAAGTTCCTTTGCCTTTGGCATGCAATCCCGCCTGCTTCGTTTCCGCACCCGCGGCTTCCGCATGGCCTGCGGCCGGGCACGTCGACTCGCAGCCCGCGTCGCTCTTTGCGTGCTGGATGCAAGCGATGTCCTGGACGGTAATCCTGTTGATCGAAACTGGCTGATCGAAGACGTCTTTGAACGAGAGAGGCTGATCGACGTCGATGATTGCTTCCTCGGCGGTCACCGTCTTGGTTCCGTTCGCATCCACAGTAACAAAATTGTGCATATCTTCGATAGTCAAGACAGTCGCCGGGCATGCCGCCGGCTCGACCTTGCCGCTCGTCACAGAGGCGGTTGCCGGGGCGGGAACATTGAGCGTGTGAACCGACCGAATATCGGTATTTTCGATCACGAGCTGAGCCAGGATGCCCTGGTCAATGCTGCGACCGGCGATGGTCGAGGTCATCCCTTCGCGGACGGTCTCGGTCGTCTGCCGGGGCGGCGCGCCCTCGCCTCTCCAGGCAACCTGGGTCACGAAGGGATGGTTGTTCCGGATGGTGAAGTGGGCTGGAGCCTGAGCGAACGCCGAGACCCTGGGAGTCGTCACGACTTCCTTCGTGGTCCCCTCGGGCAGCGTCTTGAAGAAGTCCCGAGGCGCGGTCCAGACGGTCACTCCGCCGCGGCTGGCCACTGGCTTGAGACCGCGGCCGGCCGCCTCTCGCCACTGGAGGCCGTGCACCTCGATGACCTGGAATTGATAAATGATCTCCGGCCCATTCGCTTTCGGCTCTGGCGCACCGGCAAAACCGACCAGCACCACCGCGAGCCATTCCAGCGCGATGCTCATGCGACGACCTCCGTTTCGTCCGTTCGAACTGCGGAATTGCATGGGGGTCCACGACCAGGACCCAGGTTCGGGCGGGATGATACGCCTGTTAGTCCCGGACGTCAATCGCGGCTGTCGGACGGCGCGACGAAAAACTTGAGTGATTCGGGTGGCGATCGCCGGAAGCGAGGATTTCAATGCCTTATGTCTGGATGCGGGCCGGGACTGCTGTCGTCCTGAGGACCCTGCTGGCGGCCCTCCTCGTCGCCAGCCTGCTCGACGAAAAGGATGCCATCCTGGTCCGGTTTGTCCTGTTCCTGCTCCTCGAACACGATGCCCTCGCGGCTCACGCTCTCGGGATCGTCGGAAAAGCCGCGCCGGGGACGGTCGACCTCGATCTCGAATCGACTCAGACATGCGTGGAGCAACGCAAACGCCGAGACACCATAGAACGCAAAGCTGAGCATGCCGGTCATGACAACAATTGTCGGGCTGGGCGCATAGGCGTGGGGCGGATCTCGCAAGAACCACTCGAGGTCGCTGAAAGAAAATGGTGCGGCAGTCACGATCATCGGAGTGACTCCCGCGGTAAAGAGGATACTCCCGGGCCCGTTCATGGCCGGCGTGCAGCAGAAAAGATAGCCTCCGTTCAGGAACACGAGAATCGCGATGCTCGCCGCGATGGCCCGGGCCGAACTCTTCGATCGCAACGAGAGATAGGTGCCCAGAACGGCGATGAACGTGAGGTCAATCGAGGTCGCCACGATCGCCAGGAGAAACCCCAGGGGGTGCACCGCGCCGCAGATCAAGCCGATGAGCCAGACGAAAAGCAAGGCGGCCAGAATGCCGCGAACTCGCCACAAGGCTCCCAGAATCTTCCCGATGAGGATTTCTTGGCCCTCTAGCGGTGTCGCCGTCAGGCTGGTCCAGGCATCCTTCTCTCGTTCCATCGTGATTCCGGTCGCGGCCCCGGCTCCCAGCAGCAGTGCCATGAGCACGTAGAGACATGATGTCAGAGCCCTCACGCCGGCACTCAGGGCGTCGCGGGCGGCTTGGGTTCCCGTTGACCCATAGCCGTAGTCCAGAACCTCCTGGAACGCGGGGATGCCCGCGAAATAGGCCCAGCATCCCAGACCTCCCACGGCGGCGACGGCCAGGCAGACCAGCCACACCGTTCTCAAGAGACTCGGGCTGCAAACCGTTCCGCTGCATTCCTTCCAGATCATGGGGGCATCGCCGCAAGGCCGGCGCACGAACAGACGGCGAGGCTGAAAGACCCTCCGCGAACCCAGCCAGCGCAGACCCCGAAGCCGTGAGCCTTGCTCCACCGGTCGCAGCCGCACCGTGGACCAGGCGAGCAGCAGGGTTCCTTGAATGAGCTGAAGCCCGATGAGCCAGGACACCACGCCAATGCCGCCTGCGGCGCTGACGACTCTCGAGTTCTGAAAGCTCAGAACCGCCGGGCTGCTGCCGATGACCCACTCCGTGATCGGACGGGCTTCCGAGGTGAGTCTGCCCAGCGTGCCCCCCGCCGATTCGCAGAGCCATTCGACAAGCGGCAAGAGAAGCCAGACCAGCTCGATCAGATAGGTCCGCAGGATCGCATCCCGGGGCCGCGCGGAGAACGTCGAGACAAAAGTTGAGATAGCAGCCAACAGGTACAGCGTTGAGAATGAGGTCCCATAGCAAAGCCAGACGGCGACCGGATCGACACCGCCAAGAAACAGCGCGATGCTGACGACCGGCAGCCCCACGGCGACCAGGACAACCAAGTTCACCAGCCGGGCGGCCAACTTACCCAGCACGATCTCGGCCCCGGTGAGCGGGCTTGCCAGGAGATACGACAGCACTTTGCGCTGACGATCCTCGGCAATCGTCCCCGCCACGAACGCCGGAGTCAGTAGCAGAATCACGATTCCCTGGAGCCAGATCACACTGCCGAAAAGATTCATGCCAATCAGGGCAAGCTCTCCGGGGGTGTATTCCCGATTGGTTTCGGACTGATATGCGTAGGTATCCCAACGATTCGTTGACTGAATCATGAGGTAGAGCAGGAAGAGGCCCAGCGCGGTTCTCAGCGCGTACGATCGCCGGCGCCGCGCAACGGTCCGCAACTCGTGAAAGAAAACGGGTCCTGGCAACATCGGTGGTTCGAGAGACCTCGAAGGGAGAAGATGAATTCCTGCCAAGTGAAGGATCGTGGCAGCCTCGCCTTGCCTTGCCCTACCGACATGAGGCGGCACCCATCCCTGCTTGCGACGGAATTCCACGATCGCTCTTCCGCGTGGCCGGTTCAAGCCCTCCTTTTCGATCGACTCGCATCAACCCCAGATCGCGCCGCGCGTTGATTCCTTGCAGGGCGTCTTTTAAGATAACGTAAGTTCCTGGGAGCTGACTCATTGCCCGGCCCGATAGAACCGGACGAGGGATGCTCTCATTCGATCCAGGGCCAGGGCAGCGGGCGAGGACGCGAGGAGATCAGTCGCATGGCCACGGACACGAGGCTCAAGGAGTCGCTCCCCGCAATCACCGAGCGGATTGTCGAGACCTATGAGGAATGCGGGGCGATCCATCACCTGGGTCACTGCCCATTGCCCAGTTATCGCGAAGTGGTCGAGATCATGGCCGACCTGCGCGAGATTCTCTACCCGGGCTACGGACGCAGGCAAAACCTGCACATGGGCAACGTCGCCTACCACGTGGGCGACCTGATCGACAGCCTGCACGACCGGCTTACTCAGCAGATCGCCCGGGCATTCCGGCACAACTGCCTGGCTCAAGACCTGGAGACAGACTTCGAGGTCAGGGCCCAGGAGATCGCGATCCAGTTCCTCAGCACGATTCCCGAGCTGCGCCGGTTGCTCAGCGAGGACGCCCAGGCGGCTTACGACGGCGACCCTGCCGCCAAGAGTCTAGACGAGATCGCCTTCTGCTACCCCGGCGTGGCTGCGATTTCCGTGTATCGCCTGGCCCATGTTCTTTATGAGCTAGGGGTTCCGCTCATTCCCCGGATGATGACCGAGTACGCCCACGGCAAGACCGGCATCGACATTCACCCGGGCGCCCGCATCGGTAACCGCTTTTTCATCGACCACGGCACCGGCGTGGTGATCGGCGAGACGACGGAGATCGGCAACGGTGTGAAGATCTATCAGGGCGTGACACTCGGGGCGCTCAGTTTTCCGCGCGATGAATCGACCGGCAAGGTCCTCCGCGGTAACAAGCGGCACCCAACGATCGAGGACGAGGTCGTCATCTACGCCAATGCAACGCTCCTGGGCGGCCAGACGACTATCGGCCACCACTCGGTGATCGGCTCCTCCGCCTGGCTGACACGAAGCGTGGCGCCGCATACCATCGTCACGATCGAAAACCCGCGGCTGCGGTACCGAGAGGGTCCTGATGTGCGCCTGGATGATGGCTATCCCGACCGGTTGAACTACCAGATCTGAAGAGACTATAGCAACGTTACCGGGCGGTTGGGACTTGGCCCACGCAATTAGGCTTGGGATCAAGCCGTTCGCCGAGTTGGGGGCCAACTCGGAGGCATTGAGCGGGTCCCAAGTCGATTCTCCCTGTTCCTGCCGAGCGATCTTGGAATCGGCCCCGGTAGCGATGCTACAGTCTCGATCTGAACTGCGAAAACGCCCCCGCCTCGAATATCTCCCATGAATCGCGCCAGAGTGCTCCAGCTCTTCAAGAGTTCCGAATGGCCGGGACTCGGGAGGCTGCTTCTTTTCTCCTGGTTGATGAACGCCCTGCCGGCGAGCGGTTCAATGTGGCCAGCTACCTGGCAGGAGCCGGCGACCCCGCAGCCTCCCGCGCAGCGGGCCATCGACTATCGGCAGCCCGTACGGGAGTACAAAGACGTGCGTATGGGCAACATGAAGGTTGGCGTCGAGAAGCAATTGCAGGCCGAGGCCCCCCAGACCGCGGCGAAAGCCCTGGAACGATTGGAGTCGGAGCGTACGAGTGCTCTGGCCGCGCTCCCTGCGAAGGCCAGCAAGCAACTGGGCAGGATTCCATTCTTCCTGATGTACGGACCGAAGGCCAAGAACGGAGGTCGGAATAACGGGCTGGAGTATTTCCAGAAGAACGCCCCGCGGCAACATCCCGAGCTCGATCGGCGGTGGGGCGATGCCATCGTGATTTATTGCGCCCAGAATTATGTACAAATCTCCGACCTCTGGGCCCAGAAGGCGCTGCTCCACGAGTTCGCACACGCGTACCAGCTTGAGCAGTGGCCGGAGCATCAACCCGATATCCAGAGCGCCTGGGAACACGCCAGGGACAGTGGTCTCTATCGCAATGTGCGGGACGTCGAAACTGGAAAGACGGTTGATAGTGCCTATGCTCTGGTGAACCAGCTCGAATATTTCGCCGAGCTTTCCTGCATGTACTTCGCAAAGTGCAACTACCAGCCGACTAACCGCGAGGAGCTCAAAGCCTCCGATCCCGTCGGCCATGCCATGATCCGAAAGCTGTGGAAACCTGAGAAGTAGCAGTCCCGACTGCGCGTGGTTGCCTCACTCTCGGATCGCGCTGCCGAACTCTTGACCCGTCGATGCCCTGGCCAGGGGAAGAACGCGGTCATTCAGTTCGCGAATGCCCGCGTTCATGAGTTCGATGTTCTGAATGTCTTGTTGCAGGGTTTGCCGGGCGGGCTGCTCGGTCTGGGGTCGGCCGTCGGCCGGACCTACGTACTTATTGTGCAGATATACGGCGTCCATCAGCTCGCCATAGATGTCCAGTTGCAACTGCCGATATGCTCCGTTGCCAATCCGCACGGGTGACGAGCCACGGTGTCCCTCCAGATGGTCGAGGGTCTGCTCGGTGAGCTCGGATCGTCCGTCAATGCCGTACATCAGTTGCAAGGGACCGGCGCCGTCATCGTCAGCGTCTTGCCAGCGGTCCGTGAGCCAGTCCTTAAAGCGTGCGGCCTCGTCGGTAAAGCCGACGCGCAACAGGCCGTAGAGAGTGAAGGCCGCGTCACGAATCCAAGTATACCGATAGTCCCAGTTGCGTTGTCCACCGATCGACTCCGGCAAGCTGCAAGTGGGAGCCGCCACGATAGCGCCGGTTGGCTCGAAGGACAAAAGCTTGAGCGTCAAAGCGGAACGCTAGCGGGGTTATCCAAGCGTCGCTGGAACCTGGCCTTGGACCATCGTGCTTGCGCGGTGCGGATGGGAATGCGCCAGCTTGGTCCATCTGGCCTTCTGCACGGCGAAGTAGAGGACAGGCAAGAAGACGTCGATGACCTCGTCGGCGACGAGCAGCCCGCCCAGCACGGGCGCGGCCATGGGCCGGATAACCTCGGCACCGACGCCGGTGGCCCACAGCATGGGCGCGATCGAGAGGATCGCCGCGCCTTCGGTGAGGAGCTTGGGCCGGAGCCGGTGCACGGCGCCCTCGAGGATCGCCTGACGGAGATCCGCGATCGACGTGATTCGTGCCAGGCCGCCGCGTTCCTCGATCGCCTCTCGGAGGTAGACGAGCATGACGACGCCGGTCTCTACCGCCATGCCGAAGCAGGCGATGTAGCCGACCCAGACGGCCACGCTGAAAGGGAAACCGAAGAGCCACTGGAAGATCGCCCCGCCGGCCAGGGCCCCCAGGACGCTTATCATCAGCAGCAGTGTGTCGATCACGCTCCGATAGGTCAGGTAGAGGATCAACACGATGACCATGATAACGGCCGGGAACACGATTCGCAGAGTCTGCCGCGCCCGCAACTGGTGCTCGAACTGGCCGGACCACTCGATGTGCATGCCCGTCGGCAGCGTGGGAATGACTTTCTGGTCGATCAGGCGTTTCGCCTCCTCGACGAACCCGATCTCGTCGCGGTCACGAACGGAGAGCTGGACGTACGAGCGCAGGCGCCCGTTCTCGCTCTTGATCATCGACGGCCCCTCGACGACCTTGACGTCGGCCACCGCGACGAGTGGCACCTGGACTGGAGCGGAACTTGCGGCTGAAGCAGTGGCCGCGGCCGCTCCACCCATCCCACTGCCCATTCCGCCCCCAGCGCCTCTGCCCCCTACGGCCATGGGCGACCCGGCCGAGACAAGGATCCGCTTCAGGGCCTCGATATCATCGCGGAAGGCACGAGCGTAGCGCACGCGCACCGGGTACCGCTCGCGGTTCTCGACCGTCATGGTCACCGACTTACCGCCTATCGCCACCTCGACCACGTCCTGGATGTCGCTAACGGAGACACCATAGCGCGCCGCCTTTTTGCGGTCGATCTTGATCTCGACGTAGCCCTTGCCCACGATCTGATCCGGCACGACGTTGGCTGCGCCAGGGACGGTGCGGAGCACCGCGGCGACCTCCTGGCTGACCTGCTGGATCTTGCCCAGCTCGTCGCCGAAGACCTTCACGCCGATCTGCGACCGGACGCCCGTCGAGAGCATCTCGATCCGGTTGATTATGGGCTGGGTGAAGATGTTGCCCCAGCCAGGCATCTGGAGCGCGGAGTCCATCTCGGCGACCAGGTCGTTCTTGGTCTTCTGCCAGAGCAAGAGCCGGTCCGCGAACGGCTTCTCCAGCGCCGCTCGCACGGACTGGAGCTCTGCGTTCGAATCTGCCCTGACCAGGAACTTCCGCTCGCGACCGATTCGTACCAGCTCATCGATGGCCGCCCATGTGGCCATGCTCGCGGCCCGGTCGAAGAGCTCCCAGTTGATGTGCCGCATTCGCTCCTTGAGGTCACGTCCGAGTTCGGGCCGGAACTCGTTGAGCCGGAGCAGTGCCAGGTCGCGCAGGGCCGCGTCTACCCGCGTCACGACGGCCATGGCCGCCTCGTCCCTGAGGCTCTCGCGCTGGTCCCGAGGTACAGGTTGGAGCACTCCGCGAGACTCCAGGGCTGCCAGGGCTACACCGGCCTGTGCCCTCGCGTCCTCGATCTTGAGCTTTCGTTTCGGCCAGATCTCCCGGTCGCGGAGATTGATGACCGTCTCGATCATGTCCAACCCCGAAGGATCAGTGGCCGTCTCGGCCCGCCCCGCCTTGCCGACGACCTGCCAGACCTCGGGGAAGGTGCGGAGGATCGCATCGCGGGCCCTCAGATCGTCGGCCGCCTGCGTGACCGACACCCGGGGCACGGTCATCGGCATGTCCAGGATCGATCCCTCGTCGAGTGCCGGCATGAACTCGTTACCCAGATGGGTCGAAGCCACGTAGCCAAGGCCGACGATGACGACGAACAGCCAGCTCACCAGCCCTGGCCGGTCCATCAGCCAGGAGAGCATCGGCTTGAAGATCTCGATCATCGTCCGCACCAGCCAGTTCTCTTCTTCCGACCTGATGCGGCCCCTGAGGAAGATCGGAATCAGCGCGGGGACCAGGGTGATCGAGAGCAGCGCCACGCCGAGGAGCGCGAACGTTTTGGTGTAGGCCAGGGGGTGGAACAGCTTACCTTCGCGGCCGGAGAGTGCAAAGACGGGCAGGAACGAGAGGATGGTGATCAAGACCGAGAAGAAGATCGGCCGGCCCACTGTGCGGCAGGCGGCGATGACGATCTCGGTGGTGTCGCCGCGCACTTTCTCGCGGCCGAATTGCCGCGTCAGGTGGTGCGCGGCATTCTCGGTCATGACCACGGCCTGGTCGATGAGGATACCCACGCTGATCGCGATGCCGGCCAGGCTCATGATGTTGGACGACACGCCGACGACACGCATCATGAGAAAGCTGAAGAGGATGGCCAGCGGCAGCGTGAGCGAGACGACGAAGGCGCCGCCCAGGTGCCCCATGACCACGAGGATCGCCAGGCTGCAGACGATGAGCTCCTCGCGCACCGTCCCGCTGACAGTTTCGATGGCGCGATCGATGAGCGGGGTGCGGTCGTAGAAGGGGACGATGCGCACTCCTTCGGGTAGTCCGGCCTGAAGCGCGGTGATTTTCTCTTTAATCTTGTGAGTGACTTCCAGCGGATTGCCGCCGTAGCGCATCAGGACGACCCCGCCGACGACCTCCTTGCCGTCCTTCTCCAGCACGCTGCGGCGAAAGCCCGGTCCGACCTGCACGGTCCCGAGCTGCCTGACGAAGATTGGTGTCCCTCGGTCGCGACGAGCAACGACCGTGTTGCGGATATCGTCGATGTTCTCGATCCAGCCCACCGAACGGATCAGGAACTCGGCGTTGCCCTGATGGACGACCCGGCCCCCGACGGACGAGTTCGATCGCGCCACGGCCGAGTAAACTTCTCCCAGGCTGAGGTCGTACGCTCGGAGCTTGTTCGGATCGAGGTCGATCTGGTACTCCCTCGGGGCGCCGCCAACCGAGGCCACCTCGGCTACGCCGGGAACCGAGTTGAGCTGGTAACGAACGTACCAGTCCTGGATGGAGCGCAGATCAGAGAGGTTGCGGCCGTCGCCTTCCACGGTGTACCAGAAGATCTGGCCGACGGCGGTGGCATCCGGAGCGAGGTAGGGCGTGACACCCGGCGGCAGGAATGTCGCGGCGATCGACAGCCGCTCGAGCACACGTTGGCGGGCGAAGTAATAGTCGGTGGCCTCGTCGAAGATGATCGTGATCATCGAGAAATTGAACTCGCTCGATGAGCGGACGACCTTGACGCCGGCCAGCCCCTGGAGGTTGACCGAGAGGGGATAAGTGACCTGGTCCTCGATTTCCTGGGGACCGCGGCCCATCCAGTCGGTGAAGACGATCACCTGGTTCTCGGACAGGTCGGGGATCGCGTCGACCGGCACGGTCATCATGGCCCGACCGCCCAGAACGCCCAGCACCAGCGCCGCCAGGATGACCAGGTAGCGATTGCGGATCGACCATTCGATGATTCTCTCGATCACGGCGGGTTCCTCACGGCTCAGTGCCGATGGGTCACGCCAGTCGCCGGGGCGGAGCTGGTCGATCTGTCCGCGGATTGCGGCGCAGGCTCGGAAGTCGCCGCCGCCGCCCCTTGGTTCAATCGCGTCTCGGCGTCGATCAGGAATGCTCCGGCTGCGGCCACCTTCTCATTGGCTGCCAGTCCCTCGAGCACCGGGAAGCGTTCGCCGATGCGCGGGCCGAGCACGACTTGCCGCCCCTCGAAGACGCCCGGCTGGGCCTCGACGTAGACGATCTTGCGGTCGCCCGTATCAATGACCGCGGTCTCGGGGACAGAGAGGACGCCTTCCGCCGGCTGAGACTCCATCCCCTCCAGGAACTTGGCGGGCTGAGCCTTGAGCTTCTCCGGGCATCCCGAGCAGCAGACCCAGACCTTCCGGCTGGCCAGTTGCACGGTGATCGGTTTGCCCATCGAGCCCAGCTTCGCCTTCGTGACCGGGCAGAATTCCTGCTCATCGACGGTCAGCGACTCGGCGTGGCCAACATGGCTCGCTGATGGTCGAGCCGAGGCGAGGCGGGCCCGAAATGCCGGGGTCTCAGCCAGAGGCGTCGTGATCGTGACGGTGGCGAACATGCCGGGCTGAAGCCTCCCCTCCGGGTTCTCCAGGTCATAACGGACTCCGAGCGTGCGGGTTGCCGGGTTCAGCGCAGGATCGCGAAAGGCAACGCGACCCTTGAATAGTTCGCCGGGATAAGCCTCGACGGTCGCCTCGACGGCTTGCCCGTCCCGCACCTGCCCGACCTGGTCCTCGTAAACCTGGGCCAGGATCCAGACGTGCGAGAGGTCGGCGATCTCGAACAGTGAATCGCCCTCGGCAACGTACTGGCCCTCGACCACGTTCTTGCGGACGACCACGCCGCTGATCGGAGCGACGATCGGCATGCGGTCGCCGGTCTTGCCGGTACGGAGGATCTCATCAACCTGCTGCCGTGTAATGCCCCAGAGCAAGAGCTTGTCGGTGGCCAGTCGGACCAGGTCTTGACCGCCCAGTAGCGAACGCCCCAGCGCGCTCGTGGCGGCCGATGCCTCGCCGGAACGCTCCTGGGCCAGCAGCAGCTCGCGGACGGTTTGAGCAAGCTCGGGGTTATAGACCTCGGCCAGGACATCTCCGGCGTTCACCGGCGTGCCGTTGAAATTGACCGCGAGCTTCTCCACTCGCGTCATTCCCTTGAGCTTCGAGGAGATGCGCGCCAGCCGCCGCTCGTCGAAGCCGACCGAGCCGACAGTGGTCAGGCGTTCCGACAGCGGCGAATAGGACACATCCGCCGTACGGATGCCTGCCTGGGCGATGCGAAACGGGGCCAGTTGCAGCCGTGAGACCACTCCCTCGGGCAACGCGGTCTTCTCACCTTGCTTCCGCTTCGAGAGCGGCATGCCGCAGATCGGACAGTTGCCCGGCTTTTCCTGCACGACGCTCGGGTGCATGGGGCAGTAGTATTCGAGGCCGTGAGCCGCCGCGACCTGCTCGCCTGGCGGTCGGGTCCACTTCTCATAATAGTTCGCGAGCGTATCCCAGTAGGTGAAGACCAGGCCCGTGACCGCCATCAAGGCGACGAACCGCAGCCGCAATTCGACGACCTTTACCACCAGGCGGAACTTCTGCCAGCGCGTCAACGCAAACTCCTCCCGGGACAGGTGGGGATCCGCGTCCTCGGGACGGAGAGAGAGATTGTCAGGAGATGAAAACATCGCTCTTCGCTCCATGGCCCATTCCAGATTGGATTGGGGCCTTTGACCATCGAGACTCGACACACGGTAAGCGGATTGCGTGATCAGCTCAGCAGACCAGGGTCTACTG
>JAFAHT010000010.1 GCA_019237095.1 Planctomycetaceae bacterium | reverse complement strand
GACGCCTGGGCGCGCCGGGCGATCATCAACGTGGCGCACTCGGGCAAGTTCTCCAGCGATCGCACGATCCAGGAGTATGCCCGCGACATCTGGGGCGCCGAGCCCTGCTCGGTGGACCAACCGTAACGGCAATCAGGCCGGAGAGGTAACGGGTTCGATGAACTCCCAAGCCTTGATCGGGGTGCGCGCGGACGGCGCCGCCTCCTCGGATCTCGCGTGCTCCCTCGAGCCCCGATCGGCGAGGGCGCCGGGGCGATCCTGAGCAAGTCGGCCGGTGAGATGGGGCCGAGGTGAATCCGTCTCCGTTGTTTGTCATCCGCAACTTGTCGAGAAGGGACCAGACCATGCCAGCCTCGGACGAAATCTACGCGAGGATCACGAAAGTGCTCGTGCAAGCCCTGGGTGTGGAGGAAGACGACATCAAGCCCTCCGCGACCTTGCAGGGGGATCTGGGCGCGGAGTCCATCGATTTCCTGGACATCGTGTTCCGTCTGGAGCGTGAGTTCGGGATCAAGATCCCGCGCGGCGAGTTGTTCCCCGAGCCGGTCTCCCCTGACGACCCGGCCTTCGCGCGGGACGGCCGGGTGACCGACGAGTACCTGGCCGCGCTGCGCTCGCGGATGCCTTTCGCCGACTTGAGGGATCTGGAGCGCGACCGTCGACTGAGCCGGATCAACGATCTGTTCACCGTCGAACTGTTGGCGAACTACATCGAGTGGAAGCTTGGTGGGAGCGACGAAGCCAACCACGGTGCCGAGGAGCCGGTCCTCGTCGCTCCGAGCCCGATCCTTCACTGATGCTCTACGACGCGGGCGCGTGATGGGTATCGAGGTCGCCTGGGATCACGCCCAGACCTTCAGCGCGGCGACCTTCGGCGGCGCCGAGCGACACCGTCGGCGCCTTTCCAAGGTGGCCCAGCCCAAGGAACGATCGAGCGAGATCGCGTCAGCCTCAGCGGCGAGCGCGACGTGGCCACCCGTTCGGGAGGACATTCATGCCGGCGGAACTCTCTTCGATCCGCGAAACGATCAGCCAGTGTAACGCCGAAGAGTGGGATGAGATCGTCCGAGCGAGCCTCTCCGGCATCCTCATGAACCATGGCTTCGTTGTCGCAGTCGAGGAAGCTTTTGAAAACCAGGCCCGCTTTGCGCACGCGGTCGTCTACGACGATGGGCAGGCCGTGGCCTGCGGGAGCTTTTGCGCCTTCCCGATCGACCTCAACCTGCTCGCTGACGGCTCCGCGCGACGGATCACTGAGATCCTGAGCAAGCAAGTGCCGTCCATGATGCGGAAGAAGGTCGTTTTCTGCGGCCTGCCGGTCTCCGTCGGGGCCAAGCACCTCGCGATCGCGCCGGGGGCCCGGCATGAGGACGTCCTGCGCACCTTGCATGAGATCGCCGTCTCGTTGGCGCGACGTGAACACGCCCCTTACATCGTTTTCAAGGAGTTTCCAGCCGGGGATTGCCCGAAGATGGACTTCTTGCAACAGCTCGGGTACCGGCGCTTCTCGTCCCCCGCCATGAACACCTTCGGTCGCCGGTTCGCTGACATCGACGCCTACGTCGACGCCCTCCGGAGCCGGTATCGGCAGTGTGTACGCAAGTCACTGGACAAGTCTCGTGCCGCCGACCTGCGATACGAACGGCTGACGGACACTGGCGCGATACTCCGCCTGTACAGCCCGTCTCTCCATCGGCTTTACGAGGCGGTCGCCCTTTCCTCGACGCACCGCCTCGAACTCCTTCCGCTCTCGTTCTTCCACAGCCTGGCGCGGCACCTACCCGGACTGGTCGGCCTCACACTCGTCTACGCTGGCGATCGTGTCGCCGCGTTCAACTGGAACCTCCTCCACGGGGGGGTCTATCACTTTCTCTTCGCCGGGTTGGACTACGACTTGAACCCGAGCCTGGACCTCTATTTCAACCTGATGTACGCCGAGATGGACCAGGCCTTTCGCGCCGGCGCCGAGACGCTGGTTCTCGGCCAGACGGCAGATGACTTCAAATCGCGACTCGGATGCAGACAAGAGCGGCGATTTTTCTACATCGCATCGGTGGGCCTCGTCGCGAACCTGATCCTCGAGGCCGCGGGGCGACTCCTGCTTCCGGAGCCACCGCCCCCACCGATCCACCACGTGTTCCGTGACCCCGACCCCCCTCATCCTGATCGAGGTCATTTGCGTCATGGATAACCTCCCACGCAACCCACCGCCGCTTCCATCCGGCCAGGAGTACCGAACTCTGCTCGTGGTCTCGGAAGCGATCGTCTCCCACCGGGATTTGCGCGCCCTGTTCCATGACCGGGCTGGCCGGCTTCATCGGGAAACGGTCGCCGCAATGGAAGCTGAAGAAGCTCGGCCTCGCTCGGCCCGAGTCGTGCCCGCACGTCCGCGGCTGTGCCCGCCGGTTGGCGCTCAGCCGTTGGCACTTCGCCCCCCCGACAACCACGACTCGCATTAATGAATCCTCATGCTGGAAATCCTGCGCGCCGACCCTAGCCGCGTGGCTCTACGTGATGGACGGCGCGATCCGCGTCGGAGATGCGCGGCTCGGCAAGGGCGATGCCGTGACCGATCTCGACGGGGTATGGCCAGTCGTCCACACCGAGAGCACTGCGACTCTCGCGGCCTTTCTCGTTGACCGCTCTGCCCCGGCTTCGTCCGCCGGGACGATTAGTGGGCGGTAGACCAGAGCGCGGCTGGGAACGTCGTTCGTCTCATGCACGCCCAACTGGGAATCGTCGGAGTGGTCTCATGATTTCCCTCGTATCCAGTCTCGTGATCCGACACCCTCGGGCCGTCGTTTTGGGATGGCTCGTCCTGACCGCGGGCCTGCACTATCTCGCCCCGCCGTGGGACCGGATCACCAAGGACGATGATCTTGGGCTCTTTCCGGCGGATTCTCCGAGCGTGATCGGGCAAGAGTTGTTGGAGCGAGGCTTTCCCCAAGATGCCTCGAGCTCCGATCTCGTGCTGATTTACGAACGCAAGAATGGTCGCTTGACTCCCGACGACTTCCGTTTTGTGGACGGCGAGGCCTCGAGCCTCTCCCAGTTCGCCCAGGAGCATCCGGAACTCGGGGTCAATAAGATCGACACTTACCGCTCGCCCGTGATTGGTCCGCGGTTGATTGGTTCCAGCGCCGATAGTCCCAATCAGGCGGTGTTGTCGGTCGTCTCGCTGAACAGCACCCATCTCTCCCAGAAGACGCAGGTCGCGGTCGACCAGATCCTGGAATGGCTCAACACGGACAAACCTGCGCCTCCGTCGGGGCTCCGTCGGGTGATCACCGGGTCGGCGGCCGTCGGGCATGACACCAACGCGGCGACCAACGAGAGCATCCAGAACACGACGCACACCACAATCGTCCTGGTGATCCTGATTCTGCTGGTTGTTTACCGTTTACCGCTCCTGGCGATGGTGCCCCTGGTCACGATTGCCCTTTCGGTGTTCGCATCGCTCAGGCTGATCGCGCTGCTCACCGAAGCTCCGGGCCTGGGATTCCAGGTGATCAACATCACGCAGATCTTCGTCGTGGTCGTGTTATTCGGCGCGGGGACCGATTACTGTCTCTTCCTGGTGGCGCGGTATAGGGAGGAGCTGGGGCGCGGGGGATCGAGGGTCGAGGCACTCCGCGAAGCGATCAGGCAGGTGGGCGCGGCGCTGGTCGCCAGTGCAGCGACGGTGATCGTCGGGCTGGGGATGCTCTGGTTCACGAGCTTCGCCATGTTCCGGTACACCGGGCCGACGATCGCGCTGAGCCTTGCGGTGGCGCTGGTCGCGGCCTTGACGTCGGCCCCCGCGATGCTGGCGTTGCTTCGCGCCGCGCTCTTCTGGCCCTTCCGGGTCCCCCATCACGAGGCTGGTCAGAATCGCGAGACCGAGAGTCGAGAGGCGCTCCCCCTGACCGGCTTCTGGGTCGGAGTCGCTGACCTGGTGGTCAACCATCCCCTGACGATCTTGGCGGTCTGCCTGGTGGTCCTGGCTCCCTTGGCCGTGGTGGGTGCCCGCACCAGGTCGAATTACGGCCAGCTCGTCGACCTTGACCCGGATCGGCCGAGCGTGATCGGTGCCAATGTGGTCCGGCCCTACTTCGCCCTCGGCGAGTTGAGTCCCACCGTGGCCCTGATCGAGAACCCCACTCTGGATTTCCGCTCGCCGGCAGGCAGGGCCGCGATTGAGGAGATCAGCCGCCGGTTGGCGGCTATTGGCAGCGTCGCCGAGGTCCGCTCCATGACGCGGCCCGTGGGCAAGCCGGAGGGACCTGCCACCGGCAGGAGCCTGTTCGAGCGGTTGGCCGACCAGGCCGTGCGCATTGCGGCCGAGACCAGATATGTCAGCACCAAGCCGAGGCAAGCGGCCGATGTCAACCACATCACGCGCCTCGAGATCGTCTTCAAGACCGATCCCTTCTCGGAATCGAGCCTCCAATCACTGGAAGACGTCCGCGCGACATTACGACGCGCCACCGCGGCAGGCCAGCCCCTCCAAGGGACCACTGAGATCGGGCTTGCCGGTTCCACCTCGGCGGTCAATGACCTGAAGCGCGTGACCACCAGCGACCAGCGCCGCATGTACGTCCTGGTGACGCTTGGGGTTTACGCCATCCTGGTCGCCTTGCTGCGCCGGCCTGGAATCAGCCTCTTTCTCATCGCCACGGTGGTGCTGGGCTACCTGGCCTCCCTGGGACTGACCGACTTGTTGTTTCACGCGCTGCACCGCGGTCCCGGGCCCTGGGATGGGCTCGACTGGACCGTGGGCTTCTTCCTGTTCGTCATCTTGGTGGCGGTGGGCGAGGATTACAACATCCTGCTCATGGCCCGCGTGATCGAAGAAGAGCGAAAGTACGGGGTCACCGAGGGAACGCGCAGGGCAGTCGCTCATACCGGCGGCATCATCAGCTCATGCGGTCTGATCATGGCCGGAGCGTTCGGATCCATGCTGACGGGAAGTTTGACCTCACTCCGCGAGCTGGGATTTGCGCTGGGGTTGGGCGTCCTGCTCGACACGTTCCTCGTTCGGCCGATCCTGGTTCCGGCCTTCGTCATTCTGATCGATCGAGCCCGGCCCCGGGGGGCCTTGGGGTCAGACTGCTGGAACGAAGAGCCGGACCGAGACCGCTTTTGATCGCGACCGCCGTCGGATCAACATCAATGACCTGTTCACGGTCAACCTGCTGACGAGCTACATCAGGTGGAAACTCGGTACCAGCGGCGAGGCCGAAAGGGAATTCCAATCCCGATTTGTCGCGTACGGTACCTAGCGTTCGTTTCGGTTCCGATGATTGTGGAAGCCCATGCCCTCCCCTGGATAACCTGGATATAATACAATGGGCAGAGTGCGCGGGCTTGGGAGACGATCGAAGGTTGAAGCATTAGGAAATGTGTTCCATTGGCTTACCCTGGCAAAGGAGGTCGTGTCCCAGATGAATTGCACAGTTGTCGTAAGTCCTTGTGCGCGGTTGCCTTAGTTCGCCCAAGAGTCAATGCCGAAACCTGTTGTCCAACAGAGACTTAGACCCACGATTCAAGGAAGGAATAGGGCTCGTTATGTGTGGGATCGTCGGAGCGCTCGACCTGACCGGAAATCGGGATTTCCCTGCCGAGTGGCTACGGGCGATGACGGTGGCGATCGCTCACCGTGGCCCGGACGACGAGTATTTCCACCGAGAACCGGGGCTGGCCCTGGGCACACGGCGGCTGGCGATTGTCGACTTGGCGGGCGGGCGGCAGCCGCTGGCGAACGAGGACGAAACGGTCTGGGTTTCGTTCAACGGCGAGTTGTTCGACTATCCCGAGTTGCGCCAGCAATTGCTAGTCCGGGGGCACCACCTGGCCACCCGCTGCGACACTGAACTCTGGGTCCACTTGTACGAGGACCACGGCGAGGGGGTCTTCGAGCGGGCGCGGGGCCAGTTCGGCGTAGCACTCTGGGACCGGCGCAACCGGATCCTGCTGCTGGGCCGGGACCGGGTGGGGATTCTTCCCTTGTACTATACCGAGAGCGACGGCTGGCTGCTTTGGGCCTCGGAGATCAAGGCCCTGCTGGCCTCCGGAATGGTCGAACCGCGGCCCGAGCCACGGGGAGTCGATCATCTTTTTTGCTTCTTCTCGGCCAGCCAGGCGCGGACCTCGTTTCAGGGCATCCGCGTGATTCGCCCGGGGCATTACGTGCGGGTCAGGGATGGTCGGATCGAGCCGCGGCGATACTGGGACCTCGACTTTCCCGACGCCGGGCAGGAGCGGCGGCTGGTCGACCCGACCCCGCTGGTCGACGAACTGGAGCATCTGCTTCAGCGGGCGGTCGAGCGACGGCTGCGGGGCGATGTGCCGGTGGTTGGCTACATCAGCGGCGGGCTGGATTCGACGGTGGTGCTGGGGCTCAGCACCCAGCGGCGGGGCCAGCCGGTGCCGGCATTCACCATTGGCCTGGACCGGGCCGGGCCCGACGAGCGTTCCAGCGCGACCGAGTCAGCCCGGGCGCTGGGCGCCCCGCTGACGATGGTAACCCTGGACCGTGCGAAACTGGCCTCGGCCTTCCCCGGCTTGATGCTGGCCTGTGAAGGGCCGGTCTACGACACCTCCAGCGGGGCCCTGATGCGGCTGGCCGAGGCTGTGCATGGCCAGGGTTACAAGGTCGCGCTGACTGGCGAGGGGGCCGACGAGGCACTGGCCGGATACGTTTGGCACAAGACGCAGGCGGGCCGCGAGTGGTTGGCGCGGCACGGCGGCGCGCCGCTACTGCGGCTGATCCGTGCCGGGGTGTTGGGCTCCCTCGGCGGCGGATCGGGCCATCGGCCTCCCTTGATGGCGACCCGCGGGACTCGGGTCGCCCAGCAGGACCTGTTCGACTTCGTCGGCCAGGCGCGGCTGACTCTCTACAGCCGCGAGATGTGGGACCGCCTGGGAGATCACGACCCCTACGATGACCTGGACATGGACAACCCGCGGATGACCCGGTGGAACCCGCTGAACCAGTCGCTCTACGTCGGCTACAAGGTGCTGCTGGCCGGTCACATGCTGATCTCCAAGGCGGATCGGATCATGATGCGGTCGTCGGTCGAAGGGCGGTATCCGTTCCTCGACGAGGAAGTCATCGATTTCTGCGCCGGGCTAGCGCCGGAGTACAAGGTCCGCGGATTGACCGACAAGTGGTTGCTCCGCCAGGTTGCCACCCGGATGCTGCCGCCGCAAATCGCCAACCGGCCCAAGACGATGTTCCGCGCCAAGCTCTCCCAGAGCTTTCTGGGCCCTCATCGCCCGGCCTGGGTGGACCAGCTCCTGAGCCCCGAGTCGCTGCGGGCCGCCGGCTACTTCGACCCGCGGGCTGTCGCCCGCGAGCGGGCCGCGCAGGTCCGCTGGCCCCGGCTCACCCCCCGGCGGTTCATCTTCGACGTGGCGTTGACCAGCGTGGTGGCGACCCAGCTCTGGCACCACCTGTTCTTCGGCGGCGACCTCTGCGACCTGCCTGCATGGTCGGCTCCGGTACCCCCGTTGGCAAGCGCCCTCCCAGAACAACCCTCGGAGGACCTGGCGATTGCCGAGTGACCGCCCGGTGCCTCCTCTTCTCATTGTGCTAAACATCTTTGGAATCTGGAGGATGCCATGACTTTCGTTGGATGCGACGGGAGTTTTTATCCATTATTAAAAAACTGCTGAATATGGTATATCCGAGTAAGAAAAATGTTTCATTGTGTCTTTAACATAATTTCATTGTCTCTTTAACATAGTTTACCAGTCTGGTTTACAGTCCCACCTGGAACCGACTACCGAATTGAAGAAGAGGCAACCATGAGGACAGCACTGGTGACAGGGGCTACCGGCTTTGTCGGCAGCCAGGTGGTTGACGAGTTGCTGGCCCGGGAAGAGGCGGTTCGCGGGCTCGTGCGCGACCCGGCGAAGGCGGCGAGGTTGCGTGAGCGGGGTATCGAGGTGATCGTGGGCGACATTCGCGACCCCGAAGCGGTGAGCCGGGCAGTCCAGGGTATCGATGTGGTGCACCACTGTGCTGCCGCGGTGGGGGCGCACTACACGGGCCGGGAGATCCGGGAGACGAACCTGGGGGGTGTTCGACGGCTCCTGGAGGAGGCGCGAGCGGCAAGCGTGGGTCGGGTGCTGCTGCTCAGTTCGGTCAACGTGCTGGGAACTGTCAACCTGGACCCGGCGACCGAGGATTTGCCCTGCCGGCGGTCGCACGATCCGGCCGCGGACGTGAAGATCGAGATGGAGCGGCTGGCCCTGGAGGCGGGACACGGGCCTGGACCGGAGGTCGTGATCCTCCGCCCTGGCTTCATCTACGGCCCGGGGGACCCGGGCAACTTGCCGCGGATCATCAGGGCCCTGCGGCGCGGCAAGTTTGCTTACATCGGCAGCCGGGACCACGTGATCCCGATCGTGCATGTCGGCGACGTCGTGCAGGCGATGCTCCTGGCAGCCCAGGCCCCGAGTGCCAATGGCCGGGTCTACCAGATCACCGACGGGTCGCGGACCACGGTCGGGCAGTTCATCGATCACCTGGCCGACCTCCTGGAATGTCCCCGGCCGCGGCGGGTCTTGCCCGGCTTCCTCCCCAGGCTGGGCTGCGTGGTCTTCGACGGGTTGCACCTTGTGGTTCCCCGTTGCCCCGCCCCGATCAACCGGAGCGGGGTGCGGTTCCTGGGGACGTCCCGCTACGTGGACATCCGCCGCGCCCGCGAGGAGTTGGGATACGCCCCGCGCGTGGGATATCGCGAGGGGCTCGCCGAGACCCTGCGGGGGCTCGCCGTACCAGCGAAGGAGGAGACCGATGATTGTTCCTTATCACGTTCAGGAAAAGACCGATGATTGCTCCCCATCCCGTCGATGACCTACGCGCCCGCGTCATGGAGACGGTTTACGAGCATTGGGAGGCGCCCCGGGCGGGCGAGGACCTCGGGCGGGTCTCCGGCGCGGAAGCGGATCGGCTGGCCCGCGCGGCCCTGGACGCCATGGTGACGCGGCCGTTCCGGGTCGGCGTGCGCCCCGGCCCGGAGATCTACGACAAGCTGCTCCGCCGGGTGCGGCGGTCGGTGGACCGTGGCCGGCCGATCCCGATCACGCTGGGCTACGGACCGATGAAGAACCCGAACGCTGTTTCCGACAGCCGTGCCGACTGGGCCGAGTTCTTCGCTCTCAACCACCTGATCAAGTGGCACAACAAGGTGCAGAGGGTCTACCCGCCGGGGCTGGCCATCCGCATCGTCTTTGACGACTCCACGCTGATCATGGCCAACCGAGCCGACCCGGGCAAGATCGCCTCGTACATCGCCTCGATCCGCGCGCTGATCGGCGTGCTGGGAAGTGGCCGGGTCCTGCTGCCCCCGATGCGGCAATCGTCGTTCGCGTGGCTCTTCCACCTGGGGGTCTACCCCCTGGCGCGATGGCGGGTCGGCCAATGGGAGCGCGACCCGGCGCACCGGGACGAGATGGAGCAGATGGCTGAGGCCGCCCGCCGCAACGTGGCGCTGCCCCCGGGGCTCGACCCGCGACAGCAGGAGCGGTTCGTCGCTGAGGCCGCCCATCGCTACCGAATCTACTGGGAGGCGCTCCAGCTCAGCCACCTGACGCGCGGCCGGCGGCGGCTGATCGCCATGTACCTGGACGGCTCGCAGCACCATATCCGTCAGCCGGTGGCCCTTCACCTGACCACCCTGGACAAGGGGCAGGTCACGCAGCCCTGGCAGGGGGAGGGAGCCCTGCGGGACAACGGCCACGGCCGGTTGGAGCCCTACGTGCTGACGACTGGCCGCCGCGAGCGGTCCGTCGTGCGGACGGTTGCCGGGCTCGACCTGGTCCCTCTGCCCGGGTTCGAGCGGATCGCGGTGACCTGGCCCAACGTGCCCTCCCCGACCGAGTTCGCCGATTCCGATTCCCCCTCGGGGACGGTCTCCAACCCCGCGAGTTGGCTCGCCTCGGGGTCTCCATGAGGATCATCCTGAGCGAAGGATCTAGCCTCTCGGCCCGGCAGGCGATCTCGGCGCTGGGTCCGACCGGCGCCCGAATCGAGGTCTGCGACCCAGACCCGCTCTGCCTGGGACGGTTCAGCCGGTTCGTCCGGGCCTGGCATCGCTGCCCCCGCTGGAACGTCGACCCGGTCGGCTACCTCCAGTTCCTGGCCGATCGGCTCGCCGCCGAGCGGTACGACGTGCTGCTCGCGATCCACGATCAGGCGTTCCTGCTGGCCCGGTTTCGCGACGACCTGAGCCACCGGGTCGGGCTAGCGCTACCGGAGTTCGCCGCGCTGGAGCGGCTCCAGAGCAAGGCTGAATTCCTTCGGGTGCTGGACGAGCTGGACCTGCCCCACCCGCCGACCGCCCTGGTCCGAACCCGCCGCGAGTTGGAAGCGGCCGGAACGCCCCCTTGCTACATCAAGCTGGCGCACAGCACGGCGGGTTGCGGGGTGTGGAGGGTGGGTGACCGGGGCGAGATGTCGGCGGTGGCCGATCGGCTCGAAGCGGCCGGGCTCCTCGACGGCCGCCTGGAAGTCTTGGTCCAGCAGCCGGCCCAGGGGGTGCTCCGGGTGATCCAGGCGGTCTACCAGCGCGGCCGGCTGGTCGGCGCGCACTGCTCTCAGGCCCGCGCCCAGGGGGTAGGCGGAAGCGCCTGGGCTCGCGAGAGCGTCCTGGACCCACTCGTGCTTGAGCACTTGGCCGCCATTGGCGCCCATCTGGACTGGCACGGCGGGCTCTGCATGGACTACCTCCACGACCCGGAGACCAGCCGGCCCTCCTACATCGACGCCAATCCCCGACCGGGTGAGACCCTCAACGCGACTCTCAGCGGGCTCAACCTCTCCCAGCGCCTGGTCCAGGTCTCGCTCGATGAGGATGTTCCGCCCCTGCCACCGCCCCGCCCCGGTGTGCGGACCCACACCGTGGTCATGGCCCTGATGGCCCTCGCTTACGAGGGTGCCCCGCGCCGACGCCTTCTGGCCGAGCTGCGCCGGGCCTGGGCTCACCACGCGCCCTACGATGCCAGCCAGGACGAAATCACCCGCCCACTCGAAGACCCTCCGAGCTTGATCCCCGCCGTTTATCTAACCCTCCGTCTGCTCCTGAATCCCTCCTTTGCCCGGCGCACCGTAGCCCGCACGGTGGACAACTACTCGTTGTCCGAGGCCGCCGTGCAGGTCATCCGCCAGATCCCCGCCGATGTCCTGGCCCCTCGAAGCGGTCATGTTGGCCATATCGCCTGAGCCGCTCATGCTTCATAATAAGGGAAAGGGATCTTTCCGAAATCAGCCTTCTCTGTTACAAGGGGTCCGCGATGCCAGGTACCGAACACGATGCATCGGGTGGCCCCGTCCCGTCCGATCGGGATGCATGGCCTGGCCCTCACCCGGATGAAGCCCTCGGAGGCGAGGCGTCACTGCCGCCGGACTTCGAGGATAATCTGACGGAGCTAATCGACACAGCCGAAAACTTGGCTGGCGATCAGGTTGCGGCGTGGGGGGCGATTAAGGCCGAAGTGGAGCGAAGGATCGCTCACCGGCAGGAGTGGGCGCCGTCGGGGACGGGGGAGCCGACCCGTGAAGGGGTCGAGCATGACCGTCCTGGACAGAGCACAGGAGGTGTCATGCCGACCCATCCCGGCGCACCGACACAGGCTCGCCGCCAGTTCGTCGGATTCGACCTTGAGGTCGCGACTTACGCGCGGCTCAAGCCCGAGTTGCTCTGCCGCTTCCCGGGAAAGTTCGTTGTGATCGTGGGGGATGAGGTCGAGGGACCGGTAGAGACTTTCCGGGAGGCCCTCCGCGCCGGCTACCGTCGGTTTGGCCTCGGCCCGCTGTTCGTCAAGCAGATCCTGACCGTCGAACCGGTCGTCGAGGTGACTCGCGACATCGTGCCATGCCGATCCTGAGCCTCCATTTCGACCACGCCGGCAGACCGATGCTCGAATTGTACGTGGGGGTGTCAACCGCCGAGGCAGAATTCCGACCGCCCTGCCCCCCAGTCCCCGTACGCGCCTTGGTCGACACGGGGGCCAGTAAGACGAACATCGGGCGGTGGGTGTTTGATCGGCTCGGGCTCTCGCCAGTGAGCCAGGTACCAGTCCACACGGCGTCCACAGGGCTCACCCCATTGCTGGCCGATGTCTACGCCGTCGAGATCTCACTGGGCGGGGTGATGACAGGGCTCCTGGCGACGGACTTGGATGTAGTCGCGGCGGAGGAACTGAGCGGCTCGGGGGTCGAGACGCTGCTGGGTCGGGACATTCTGGGGCGCGGCTTGCTAATCTACGACGGCTTGGAGCGGCGCTTCACGCTGGCGATAGAGCCTCCTGGCGACCCGCATAATTGATCTGGATAATCCCTCCTTTGCCCGGCGTACCGTAGCCCGCACGGTGGACAACTACTCGTTGTCCGAGGCCGCCGTGCAGGTCATCCGCCAGATCCCCGCCGATGTCCTGGCCCCTCGAAGCATCGTGAACCGATAACGGTCGGTTGATGGAAAGCTCTGAAAGCTCTGCTGAAAGCTCTTGAAATCTCAGGCGGTTTGGAAAGCTCTGGCCAGGCACCTTTGTCCGGGATAATTAGGGAGCCTGGGAATGCCATGAGAGGGAAAAGAGAGGGAAAGGGGTCGTCACTGAATAGCGCTTCCTTAACCACTAAGCCGCTTGTATCAAGCGTTTACGTGCATATCCCCGAGACTCCTTCCCCTCTCAAACGGTCGATATCAGTGGCGACCCCTTTTTCCCTCCCGGGCGGACTCAGGCGGCGATCGTCATCCGGCGGCGGCGGGAGTAGCAGAGGAAGCCCGTCAGGCCGATGCCCAGCAGCACCAGCGAGCGGGGCTCAGGCACGGGGACCGCGAAAAAGCCGTGATTGTTGCCATTGGCGTCCGTGTAGAACCCGGTGATGTCGCCCGCGTTATTGATCCCCGTGATCTGGGTGACCGTAATGGGTGTTCCATTGAGTAGGAACGGCTCCTGGCTCGGATCATCGAAGAAGGCGAAAGACTTGGTCGCGATATCATACAGGAAGCCGTGTTGGCTGCCGACATTGTCCTGCCAGTAGCCCGCCGCTTGGTTCTGGTCATTGATCCCGAGGAATTGGCTGAGGAAGAGGTTGGGCTTCACCGGGTCCGGTAGCAGGGTGATATTCCCCGCGGAGTCGAACATGAAGCCATGCTGGGGGGGGTTGGCGTTGATGACGGGGGTGAGGACGGTAGAGAAGAATCCCACCCCTAAACCGTTGTTGTTGACGCCTTGGGCGTTGGTGACCAGGGAAGGCGATCCGGAGAGGTTCGTGGGGTTGAGGAAAGTGAACTTGCCGTTAACGTCGAGGAAGCCGGGGGTCGTACCCGTGGTGGTGTTGACGTACTGACCCACGATCGCACCTTTGTCGTTGATCCCAAAGGCCGTCTGGGACGTGGTGTTACCGGGGTTTGCCGGGGGAAGGGTGTTCAAAGTGGTGAAGTTGTTGGTGAGGAGGAAGGCGGTACCGTCGTTGTTCATGCCGACGACTTGGTTGCTGGAGTTGATCCCGAAGGCCGTGGCGCCTGTGGGGAGAGCGGTCAGTGTGGTGAATGTGCCGTCGGGGTTGCGGACGAAGTTGACGGTGTTGCCCACGGCATCCGTGGCTTGGCCGACGACGGCGCCGTTGTTGTTGATCCCGTCGACGACCGTGCTTACGGCGTTTGGCCCTTCGAAATTGGTGAAGGCGTAGGCCTGGGCGAACCCGGCGCGCGCCGGGGACGACAGCATGGCCGCCGACAAAGCGGTTAGTCCGGCGAAGATGCACATGCGACTGGTGATCATGGTTCCATCTCCTCTGGGTTCTCGATCGTAGCGATCGGGGCCGACCACGCGATCGGCCGTCTGGGAGGATCGATGCGAGAGGGAAGGATAGCCGTTCGGATGATTCAAAATCAAGGATAAAGTGAGTCTATAGCAAGAAAACCGGGCTGGATCTGGGGATCACTCGGCCGGGACCGGGAGAACCGGATCGGAACCCGCTCGATGACGCCAAACTGGCTCCTCGCTTAGCAAATGGCTCGATTTCAAGCTCGATTGCGTGGACTACGTCTC
>JAFAHT010000026.1 GCA_019237095.1 Planctomycetaceae bacterium | reverse complement strand
GAACTCGTCCAGGCTCGCCTCGGAGCGGTCCTTGCCGCCGAACCAGATCGGTCGCCCCCGCTCCAAGTCGCTGACGACGATGCGGTAGCGGTGGTGCTTGGCGACGGCGATCTCGTCGATGCCAATGACCCGGGGGGCGGGGCAGCCCGCCCGGCGGAGTTGTTCCCGCATGTACTGCTTGTCCAGCTCCTTGACGGTATGCCAGTCCAGGAGCAACTCCTCGGCGACCGCCTGGATGGTGCTCTCCCGGCAGCGCCTCCCCACGTAGAAGACGAACCGTTTGGTGTAGAGGGGGTTGTCCGCCAACCACTCCAACTGCTCGCGTTTCACGCCGCCACACCGAGGACAATCGACCCGGCGAACCGAGAGCTCGAGATAGACCCTCCTGTCGCCACAAGAGAGGTCGCGCACGCGCCGCGGTCGTTGGTCGTAGAAGGTGCGAGATCCTCGCCCGCACACCCCGCAGCGCGTTTTTTTCGGCGGCGGCGGAGCGTGATGACCACCGCCCACGGGTCACCGAAGGCACCCCGAACGCCGGCCAGTGGGACGAAGCCGGGGAACCTGTAGACATCCTGGAGTCGCTTGAGTTTACCCATCCGCTCATCGTGACGAATTTCCGATGGTCAGGGAAGGGCGTTCGACCCGAAGAAAACAACGGTTTGCCGAGGGTGAAGAGCCCAAAGTTACCCACACGATTCCGCGAAGAGCCATTTAGCCTTTCTGCAGGTCGTTGGTTTTGGACGTCCCCCAAGCTCGGGGTCGGCTTCGTGTCCCTGACCGAGGCGCTCGACCTGACGACCTCGACGGGCCGTGCCATGGCTGGCTTGCTGGCGGTCTTCGCCGAGTTCGAGCGGGAGGTCTTACGCGAACGAATCCGGGCGGGGATCGCCCAGGCCCGCGAGGGAGGCCGACCCCCACGGCCGCCCGCGGACGGCGTCGCTGAAGGGGGAAGAGGTCCGGCGGCTCAAGGCCGAGCGGGTGAGCCACTCCGAGATCGCGCGGCGGCTGGGGATCGGCCGGACCTCGGTGCGGAGGATCCTCGCCGCCGGCTGAGAGCCGTTCGGCCTGCGCTCGGGTCGTGCGCCGCGTCAAGGGTGACCTTTACCGGGCGGGTACAGCGTTCCGGGAACCCGAGGAAGGCTCGGACGCCAGGACGGGACCGACTCGCTCCACCACCCACCCGACCGGAGCCGCATTGGTTTTGATTGGTAACCAAAAGTGATTTAATGATCACTTAACATTCAACAACCAACCCGACCGGAGCCGCATTGGTTTTGATTGGTAACCAAAAGTTCTAACATGTTTAACATATCTATTGAATTGTTTCAAAATACACTAAATGAGAAGTGATAGTTGATTGTGGGTTGTGAAATGCGTCGCGAGCGCATTTTTCTCCGTCAGGGGTTACGAGGATGAAATATCCGGGCTAGAGCGCTTCACGCATGGGCTGCAGACAGTTTCGCACCTTTCTTCCCGGTCGGCATCCACCCACCCGAGCGCTGGGGCGGCCGAGGGCACGAAGCGACAGTGCAGAATGTATCATGTATAGATGAAAGCTCTGGCCGATGTCCTGCCCCGCGCTGCTGGCGAGGGCCGTGCGGATCTGCCAAGTACTGCTGCGCACATCTTGCCTCAACGTAACGTAATGTAAATACAAACATCTAGGCGAATGCCTGCAGTCTTCTCCCGGAGACTTTCCTTGGACACCCCGACGCGCGACCTCCTGGCCAGGATGCCCCTGGCCGAGGCTGTCTTAACCCTCTGGCGATTCATCGCCGACGCCGCCACGCTCGATTCCATCTTCGAACGCAACCGCGGCAAGTGCTACCAAAAGGTCCTCTCCTTCTCCTTCATCGTCTATTTCATCCGCGATGCCCTGCTCGAGTTCAACGGCAGCGGCCGCCGCAGCCTCCAAGGCGCCCGTGACCGCGGAGAGCTGGAGACCTCCTTCCGCGCCGCCTATGGCAAGCTGGCGCGCAGCCCCATCCCCGCCAGTACGGCCCTGCTGGCCAAGTGCACCGCTCGGCTCCGGCAGCTCTATCCCCAAGCACCCGAGGCCCAGACCCCGCTGCCGGAGAGCTTGGACGACTACCGGGTCGAGATCCTCGACGGCAAGGCCATCGAGCGGGTGGCCGAGCGGCTTAAGCCCCTGTGGGGTGCCCCCGGCGGCCTGCTGGGCGGGCGCGCCTTGGTCGCGATGGACCTGCGCAGCGGGCTGGCCACGGCCATGCATGCTCACCCCGACGTCGACGCCAGCGAGGCCCGCTTCGTGGGCGCCTTGGTCGCTGAGGTGCGGCGGATCGCCCCGGGTAAGCGGCTCTGGGTCAGCGACAGCCAGTTCTGCGACCTGACCCAGCCGGCCCACTGCGCCCAGGGCGGGGATGCCTTCTTGATCCAGTATCACCCCAAGGTCCCCTTCTTCGCCGACGCCGCGCGCCCGGCGCGCACGGGGCGGAATCGCCGGGGCCAGCGGTTCGTCGAGGATTGGGGCTGGCTGGGCAGCCCCCGGAACCGGAAGCGGCTGTATGTGCGGCGGATCCGCCTGCATCGGCCCGGTGAGAAGGACGTGATCCTGGTGACGAACCTCTGCGACGTGGAGGCGGTGTCGGTGGAGGATCTGCTGGAGGTCTACCTAAATCGCTGGGGGATCGAGCGGATGTTCCAACAGGTCGTCGAGGTCTTCGGGTTGTCGCACCTGGTGGGGACGACGCCGGAGGGGACGATCTTCCAGTTCGCGCTGTGCCTGCTGTTGTACGACCTGATCCAGGTGGTGCGCGGGATGGTCGCAGTCGGGGCCGGCCGGCCGCGCGCGACGATCTCGAGCAAGAAGCTGTTCGAGGACGTACAGCGGGAGCTGATCGCCTGGAACGTGACAATCGACCCGGGCGCGACGGTGGCGTACTTCGAGGGGAGTGGGACGGCGCCGCGCGTGAAGGCATGGCTGAGCGGACTGTTGAGCGGGGTGTGGAAGGAGCACTGGATGAAGTCGCCGCCGAAGAAGAAGCAACCGCCCCGCGAGAAGGAGTCGAAACGGACGTACGGCTCGGTGTTCCGGACCCTGGAGGCGCATCAGCAGAAGCTCAAGAAGGAGAAGCGAGCACAGTTGGTGGCATGATGTTCACAGCAGTAATCTGCCAAGTCCCCCCCGGGCTTGTCATGGCTCACGCCTTGACCTTCGCTGCGATCTACCTGTTTGTGGATGGAGCGAATCAATGGCTAAGCATCAGGTACTAGCATCGCGATCAGATCTGCCCGGCTGGCTCCCTGTTTTGGATCATTGCATGCGGCAGGCTCGAGCTTGGCGGGTACCGCCCCGCTGGTCGGCCTGCGATTGGTGCGACGAACTACGGGCCGAAGGCGCGGCGGCGGCGATCCAGGCCGAGTGCGTTTACGACCCGGGGCGAGGTGTCCCACTCAGCGAGTACATCCGCCTCTGCGTGTGGCATCGTCTGCTGAAACGCTGGCACAAAGAATGGTCCTATGCCCTCCGCTGGATCTGCATCCCTGAGCTGCTTGAGCACTCGCTCGAAGACGTGCCCTGCTCCCCGTCGGAATCCGATGACCTCCACGTCGCGTTGGCGCGCCTGATCGAATCCGATCGACGACTCATCGATCGACTCTATTGGAGGGGGGAGTCGGAGTTCGAGGTCGGGTCGAGCCTGGGGATCAGCCAGCAAGCGGTCAGCAAGAGGAAGCACTCGGTCCTCCGTAAGCTCCGCCGCCTTCTCAATCGAATGGAATCCACCGCCTCTGGCAGTAAGACGCCTTCAGGGACTGCCCTGACGGAGGCGAACGACCCTGATGGCGACTCGGCAGACCGCCTACCGAGCCGGGGTCGATAGACTCAGAGCCTATCCTGGATGTATGCAAATGTTCAGTATGAGGCTCCCCGAAAAAGGAGCTTGTACACCGGAAAAGGCCGGTTTGTTCACCGCAAAAACTGACAGCTATACTGAACATCCGCCTACATCCCGGATAGGCTCTCAGTAGTTCCAAGTTAACTACCCTGCGACCGAGAGTCGTAACTTTTGATCACAACCACAGATAGGCAGATGTCGTGTCTCGTGTCCCCAAGGCCGCTTCGGACACATGCACCAACCCCAACAACATCGTCCGAAACCGGAGCAACTCCAGGCAGATCTGCCGGCCACCACGCCGCGGACGGGCCAACACCTGGTAAGGAACTGGGCAACAATTACTTGAACAGTCGGCATAGTAATTGCTAAGTGTAATTGCATGAACCGAGACGCCACCCTCGAAGCCGTGCGGCGCAAGTTTGAACTGCTGCGGCCTTTGAGGAACGAACGGATGCGACACCATGGGGCCGCTTGCGAAGCCATGACCCTCCCACGTGGCGGCGTCTCGTTGGTCGCTCAAGCCACCGGCCTGTCCCGGACGACCATCTGGGCCGGCCTGCGCGAGCTCCGGCACCCCCAAGACGTGCCCGCCGACGGCCTCCCTCCCGAACGCAGCCGTCAGGGCTGGCCGCCCCTTCCTGGAAGAGGCGGACCCCACCTTGGTGAAGGACCTGGAAGCCCTCGTCGAAGCGACCACGCGCGGCGACTCGCAATCCCCGCTCCGCGGGACGTGCACGAGCACCCGTAACTTGGCAGAGGAACTCAACCGCCGAGGCCATCGCGTCGGCTACCGGACGGTAGCCGCCTTGCTCCACGATCGGGATGACAGCCTCCAAGCCAACCGCAAGACCCGGGAAGGGTCGTCGCATCCGGATCGCAACGCCCAGTTCGCGCCCATCAACCGGCAGGTGCGTGCCGTCCAGCGGGCGGGGCAGCCGGCCGTGTCCGTGGACTCGAAGGAGCGGGAGTCGGTCGGGGATTTCAAGAACGGGGGGCAGGAGTGGCGGCCCGCCGGCGCCCCCGAGGAGGGCCGGGCCAAGGACTTCCCGGACAAGCGCCTGGGGAAGGTGACGCCGTCGGGGGTTGACGACCTGACGTCCAACGCGGGGTGGGTGAGCGTGGGCATCGACCACCCAGCCCCTTGAAGGTGTCATCTTGTGCACTTTTGACTGGGCGAGATCCCATAATACGGTCAAGCGGCGTGGCGTTTAGGAATCGCGTCAGAATAACTTGACGATTTTTTCGCGTTCTGTTCTAACGCGGTTATGCAGAACGCGACCATCATCCAAGGGATCGAAACGAGATACGCAGCGTTGGCGCCGTTGCTGGACGAACGAATGCGCCGACAGTGGGCCGCTGCCGAGGCGCGGGCTTACGGGTGGGGCGGAGTCCGAGCCGTCAGCCGCGCGACCGGGATGTCGCCGAACACCATTGTCAAAGGTTTGGCGGAACTGGCGGCTCGGAGGGAAAACCCCGAGGTGCCGTTGGAGACCCGGCTGAGAGTTGAGGGAGGCGGTCGTCGGCGGGCCACCGACGCCGACCCGGGACTGGCGGAGGCCCTGGAACAGTTGGTGGATCCCGCGACTCGGGGAGATCCCATGTCGCCGCTGCGCTGGACGTGCAAGAGCACGGCTCAACTGGCTGGGGAATTGACGCGGCAGGGACATCCCGTCAGCCCGCGCACGGTGGGACGGTTGCTGAAGGCCAATGGCTACAGCCTCCAGAGCAACCGCAAGACGAAAGAGGGGGGCCATCATCCGGACCGGAATGCCCAATTCGAGCACATCAACGCCACCGTGACCAAGTTCCAGCACCGAGGTCAGCCGGTGATCTCCGTGGACACGAAGAAGAAGGAACTGGTCGGCGAGTTCAAGAACGGGGGACGGGAATGGCAACCGCAAGGCGAGCCTGAGGAAGTGCGGGTTCACGACTTTCTTGACAAGGACTTGGGCAAAGCCATCCCCTACGGTGTGTACGACATCGGCGAGAACCAGGGATGGGTGAGCGTGGGTATCGATCACGACACCGCCCGGTTCGCCACGGAAGCGATCCGTCGGTGGTGGAGGAAGATGGGGGCGAAGCGGTATCGCGACGCCAAGGCCCTGCTGATCACCGCGGATGGAGGTGGCAGCAACGGCAGTCGGTGCCGTTTGTGGAAAGTCGCTCTGCAGGATCTGGCAGTTCAGTTGGAACTCCCCATTCATGTGTGCCACTTCCCGCCCGGCACGAGCAAGTGGAACAAGATCGAACACCGGATGTTCTGCCACATCACTCAAAACTGGCGCGGCCGCCCGCTTGTGAGCCACGAGGTCATCATCAACCTGATCGCGAACACGGCGACCCAGACTGGTTTGAAGATCCGTGCCGAACTGGACACCGGAGTCTATCCGACGGGGATCAAAGTCACCGACGAGGAAATGGCCGCAGTCAACCTGAAGCGAGACAAGTTTCATGGCGAATGGAACTACTCGATCCTGCCACCACGCAGGAAAAAAATCGTCAACTAATTCTGACGCGACTCCTAATTAGTCCGTTTTGCTGTCGGGGTTTGCGACATCTCGTCGTCCTCTGCTTCCAGCGCTTTCAATTCCGCGAGACAGTCAGGAGGCGTCCAACGCCAGCTCTTGCGACGATCGCGGGCCATCGCCTCCTGAGTGTGCTGAAAGATCTCG
>JAFAHT010000415.1 GCA_019237095.1 Planctomycetaceae bacterium | reverse complement strand
GCCCAGATGGCGGCAGGCGCGCGTCCCTGGATCTCGCCGGCGAGTGAAGCGTAATCCTCGGCGCCTCGGCTGTTGGGAGCGTACTGGAAGATCGACTGGCCGAAGCTGGGGCATTCGGCAAGCCGGATGTTGCGGCGGATTCGGGTGCGGAAGAGCTTCGCCTCGGCCCACGGGACGGCGTTATTGCGGCGCGCGGCGAAGAAGCCCTCCAGGTCCTCGATGACCTCGCTGCCGTGCCGGGTTCCCGCGTCATACAGGCACAGGATGATGCCCCCGACCTTCAAGTCTCGGTTGACCCGCCGGGACACCAGGTGCACCGTCTCCAGCAGCTTCGACAGACCGTGCAAGGCGAGGAAGTGGGCCTGAAGTGGGATGAGGACCTCGGTGGCTGCGCACAGGGCGTTGAGCGTCAGGACACTGAGCGACGGGGGGCAGTCCATCAGGACGTAGTCGAACGGCTCTCTGTCAATTTGGAGCTGGTCACGGAGGATCACCTCGCGGCCGACGGTTCCCAGCAGCTCGAGCTCGGCCCCGGCCAGGTCGATGTGGCTGCCGCAGACATGGAGGTTGGGCGCAACCTGACGGCGGACGCTCTGCATGCTCATGTTGTGGGTCAGCACCTCGTAGAGCGAGGGCCCGGAACGTCCCGGAAGCAGCCCAAGGTGAAGTGTGGCATGCGCCTGGGGATCAAGGTCGACGACCAGGGTCTTGTGTCCCTCCAGCGCCAGCGCGGCGGCCAGGTTCACCGTAGTGGTGGTTTTACCCACGCCGCCTTTTTGATTCAATACCGCGATCCGCCGCATCGTGGTTCCCTCCATGGAAGAATGCGACCGGGCTTCTCTCGTTTAATCGTATGCCGACCACGACCCGAAGTGCGACTCATCCGCGTCCCGGTTCATAGCGGCAGAAGCCCAGAGAAACACGAGTCTAGCAATTCCCCTCACTAGCGCTAAGGCGAAGTGTTGTGAGCACCCGGGGCGTGCGTGGAATCTTGAATTCCGTTTTGCTTACAACGTGGCCAAGGCGCCGTGGGGTCCCATTCCGCCTATCTATCCCAGCGGGCCGAAAATATCAGGGGTTCAGGTTGTGGGGCCCGAAGGCTTGGGGAAGCAGGTCCTTGAGTATGGTCGCGATCGTGCCGGGGCCGTCGCAGACACTGAATACCTCGGCGTCGGGACCGAACTCGTTGAGGACCTGGCGGCAGGCACCGCAGGGCGCGGTCGGCGTTTGGGTTGGCGTATAGACCAGAGCAGCCCTGATCCGCAGCGGGCCCTTGGTTCGGGCGATCGCCTGAAAGACGGCGGAGCGCTCGGCACAGATGGTCAGTCCGTACGAGGCATTCTCGACGTTGCAACCGGCGAAGATTTCGCCGCGGTCCGTCAGGACGGCCGCGCCGACGGGGAACTTGCTGTAGGGGCAATAGGCGCGGCCAGCCGCTTCTCGGGCCGCGACGAGCAGCGCCGATCGTTCCCGGTCGTGAATCATGGCGAGACTGGCCCTTACCCGAGGCACGCGACTTCAGGTGGGATCAAGAAGGTCCTCCGTGGGAAAGAGCCTTACCTATATTGACCAATCCCCCTCGATGGTGCCAGGGACTTTTGCCACACACTCATCGCCGGGGCCGGCAAGCTCTTCGACGCCGAGTCGAGCACAGAACTCTCCAAACGTCTCGCCGTTCTGCCGTTGCGACTGGAAACGCTCGAAAACCGGAACCAGCACGGGCACGACCTGGTCATGGGGTACGTAGTCCTTGAATTCGAGGTTGAGCCGGTCGCCGATCGTTCGTCCGCCCAGGAAGATCGTGTAAGTTCCGGGCCCGGGCTTGCCGTCGGATCCAATGTGGGCCGAGCGGCCGACCAGACCGATGTCGGCGTTGTAGGGACGGGCACAACCGTTCGGGCAGCCGGTCATCCGTACGGTCAGGCGTTCCTGGGCGAGTCCCAGCCGGTCGAGCTCGGATTCGAGCTCGTCGAGGATCGAGGGCAAGGCACGTTCCGCCTCGGTGATAGCCAGTCCACACGTCGGCAAGGCAGGGCAGGCCATCGCCCAGCGGCGGACTTTTGAGATCCGCTCGACCGTGGCGATGCCGTACTCTTCCAGCCAGGCGTTGATCTCTTGACGCCAGGCGGGGTCAAGGTCGGCCAGCAGGATCGACTGCTGGCAGGTGAGCCGGGCCGGAACCCGGTAGCGATCGAAGAAGGCACGCAGCCCGCTGAAGAGCCGGAACGTGCCTTCGTCCTTGATCCGCCCATTCTCCACCGGTATGCCCAGGAAGAGCTTGCCGTCGCCCTGCTGGTGCCAGCCCATGTGGTCATCGACGTCGGTCACGCCGATCGGCCTCGCCTCGGCCAGCGGATGGCCCAGGTACTCCTCGACCTTGGCCCGGAACACGGGCAGACCCCAGTCGTGGATGATGTACTTGAGCCGGGCCCGTTTGCGGTCCGAGCGGTTGCCGAAATCGCGAAAGATTTTGAGCACGGCCTCGCCGATCTCGAGCGTCTGCTGACGATCGACGTAGCAGAGCGGGACGGCCAGAAAAGGAAACGTCTTCTGGGCACTCGGGGTGGTGCCCAGGCCGCCGCCCACAAGCACGTTGTAGCCGACGATCCGGCCGTCCTCGACGATCGCCAGGAAACCGAGGTCGTTGGCATGAATGTCTGTGCAGTTGTCGTCCGGAAAGGCGAAGGCCGTCTTGAACTTGCGCGGGAGGTATGC
>JAFAHT010000123.1 GCA_019237095.1 Planctomycetaceae bacterium | reverse complement strand
GCCGGCGCTGGCGCCCTTGTTTGCATCGTCTCGAGCAGAGAGGGCAACAGTGAGGGACCGCATCGCGATCGGGGTGACCATGTGCCATCTGGCTTTCCTGGCCGTGGGATGTGCACGTGTGCCCGAACCCACTTTTACTAGCAGTTCCCAGACCCAGAAGCTCAAACCCGAGTTTCAGAAGCAGATTGCCAAGATACTCGGCGAGCGGTGCGGCAGGCCGCTTGCTCCCAAGCTTCTGGGCGGCACGGGCGCAAGCGCGTCGCTCTCGCATCTGAAGCGTGGCGCCGAAGTCTACTCGCGTTACTGCGTTCAATGCCACGGGGTTAATGGGGACGGCAATGGCGTGGCCGCGTCTTACATGAATCCCAAGCCAAGGAACTACCTCCTGGGTATCTTCAAGTTCACCTCGACGACCTATGGTTCCAAGCCACTACGGGAGGACCTGATTCGCACGGTTCGTCGAGGCGTTCGCGGCACCTCGATGCCCGCGTTTCCCCTGCTGCCCCCCAAGGACCTGGAAGCCGTCGTCGATTACGTTCAGGCCCTGACTCGTCGCGGCGAGCTGGAGACGAAGCTCGCGGAACAGGCCGAGTTCGACGGGCAGATCGACGAGCCGAAAGTTCCCGAGGTGGTCACTGAGATCGTCAATCGGTGGGAGGCGGCGAGGGGTCTTGTGGTCTATCCTTCCACGCCCATGCCCACATTCAAGCGATCCAACGTGGATCAGGGCAAGCAGGCTTTCCTGACGAAGGGATGCTCCAAGTGCCACGGTGATGACGGCCGCGGCATGTTGGCCTCGAACGTCGGCACGGATGCCTGGGGCAACCCGACGAAGGCCGCCGACCTGACCTCGGGAATGCTCCGCGGCGGGACCGAGCCGCTGGACCTTTACCGTCACATTGACTCCGGGATCAACGGAACGCCCATGCCCTCATTCAGGGATACGCTCAAGGGCGAGCCGGCGACCATCTGGAATCTTGTCTCCTACGTCCTGTATGTCGCCGACATCCGCCGCGAAGGCTCGATTCCGGATTCTGGGTTCCTCGAGAACGGCCTGCTCAAGACCCTGCCCGGCGTGAAGCCGGCTTCCTCGGCACCGACACAGACATCCACACTCGCACCGGCGCCGGCCACAACACGTTTCACGAGGGGTTAAATGGCAATTGACGTGGAAGCCAAGTTGCAGGAACTCGAAGCACTCAAGGCACAGGTTGAGCGGCTGGAGAACGAGATCACAACCGCACGATCCGGCCCCGGCTGGCGAGCCACAGGCTATTATTCGGCTTACTACGCGACGGCGGGCTTCCTGCTGGGCAGCCTGGGAGCCATCGTCAGCCTGCTGTTCAACGTGGTCGGTGCCTGGGTAGCGGGGAAGAGCCCGCTCGAGCTGATCCGGGTCTACCTGACCTTCCCCCTGGGCGAAAAAGCTCTGCAGCTCACCCAGGGACAGAATACCTATGCCGTCAATGACCGGGTCATCCTGGCCTTCGGCTGCTGCCTTTACCTGGCGACGGGCATGCTTTTGGGCATCCCGGTCTACATGGCCCTGGCCCGGTTCGCCGCCGGCGGGGGCCTGATCAAGCGGCTGGTTGTGGCGAGCATCGTCTCGCTCCTGATCTGGGGGATCATGTTCTACGGGATCCTCTCGTGGTTGCAGCCACTGCTAGTGGAGGGAGATCCGGGCAATTGGATCACTAACACAGCCTATCTTCCCTGGTGGGTCGCCGCGGCGACGCATCTGGTTTTCGGCTGGACCGTTGCCCTGCTCTATCCACTCGGGGAATACCGGCCGTATCGGCGGCTCGCCGAACCGGCCGCCTGAACCTACCCAGGCGCCGGCGCCTGGTTGCGCCCCTTTGTTGATGTCTTTCTTACTGTTCTTGTCGATTCGCACCAGAGTGAGGAAACGACCTTGGAAAAGGAATTGCCTCGCCACGCCGACCTGGTTGACGAGCGCCTGGTCTACTGGCATTTCATGGCTGCCTTGATCTTCATGGGCGCTTCGATGCTGGGCGGACTGCTGATGGCCCTCCAGCTTTTGCGACTGAACCCGTTCAGCGGAATCGAGCTTCTCTCGCCGGGCCGCTGGCGAATGATCCACACCAACGCCATCGCCTACGGGTTCATCGCCAACGCGTTTCTGGGCGGGCTTCAATGGATCGTGCCCCGGCTGACGCTTCACAAGGTCTACAACCCGAAGATCCCTGGTCTGAACATCGGCCTTTCCTGGGCGATCTTCTGGGCCTGGCAGCTCGTGGTAACCGCCACCGCCGTGGGTTTGCTTCTCGGTCAGGCCCAGGCAGTGGAGTGGGGCGAAACGCCGATCTGGATCGACCCGGTTGCCCAGCTCGGCCTGCTGCTGGTGGCGATCAACTACATACCCCCCATCGCCAAGGTGGAGGGGCCGCTCTACGTCAGCCTCTGGTATTTTCTCGCCGCCTTCGTCTGGACCTTCCTGACCTACGCGATGGGGAACTTCATGCCCCAGTACTTCGTCACGGGAACCGCCGCCGGGGCCGTGGGAGGACTGTTCATTCACGACCTGGTCGGGCTCTTCGTGACCCCGCTGGGCTGGGGCCTCATGTACTATTTCGTGCCGATCTTGCTCAAGAAGCCGATCTGGAGCCACGGGCTGTCGCTGGTCGGCTTCTGGGGCCTTGCGTTCTTCTACCCGCTCCAGGGAATTCACCATTTCCTCTACACGCCGATTCCGATGTTCCTTCAGTACGGTGCGGTGATCTCGACCATCGCCCTCGAGCTGGTGGTCGCGAGCGTCATCTTCAATTTTCACGCGACCCTGCGGGGCTCGACCGGAGCGCTGACCACGAACCTGCCGATCCGCTGGTTCTATAGCGGGATGTTCTACTACTTCTTGACCTGCCTCCAGTGTGCCTTCCAGGTGACCCTGACCTTCCAGCAACTGATCCACTTCAGCGACTGGGTTGTCGGCCACGCGCACATGGTCATGTTCGGAGTCTTCATCATGTGGCAACTGGGAATGATGACCTACCTGATACCCCGGTTGCTCAAGACTCCATGGTACAGCCAGCGGCTCCTGGAATGGCACTACTGGCTTTCCTTCGTCGGCATCGGCCTGATGTCCTTCGACCTCATCATCCTGGGAATCTTTCAGGGTCTTTCCTGGTCGTCGCTCCTTCCCTGGGAACACTCCCTCGATCTCTCGATCCCGTTCTGGGCGGTACGAACCGTTGCCGGGCTGCTCATGATCGCAGGCTATCTCGTGTTCGTTGTCAACGTCGTGCAAACCTACTTGACCTCGAGGCCAGCGCCCCAGAAAGCGGCCGTCGCAACCGCGTGATCCCCGCGGTGCTCACCCTAGAAAACAGCCTTTTCGCCACGAGGATTGGGAACCCATGTTGGAATCGAAAGTGGGAGTTCTGTTCATTGCCGGCATCGGCTTCTTCGGGCTGGCATTCCTGTCCAACGCCCTCGTGCCGGCCTTGATGTATCGCGATCTGCCCGAGCAGACGGTCGAGCAGTTGCTCAGGAACAATGGAAACCTGAGGTTCCAGTTCGAGGACCTCGCCCGCAGGTTTCCGGATAGCTTCACGGCCGCCTACGGACATCCCCCCGAGGGTGCTGCCGAGCGTGAGAAGTGGCTCGACACGTGGAGCCAGCACGCACTGCAACTGGGCCACGATGTCTACGTCGGCGAGGCATGCTGGCACTGCCACAGCCAGTTCGTTCGTCCCGTCTCCAACGAGGACAGGAGATTCGGTCCCGTCTCCAAGACCGAGGAATACCAGAACGTGCTCCAGCGGCCCGTGCTCTTTGGCACCCGGCGGGTCGGTCCCGACCTCAGCCGTGAGGGGGGACGGCGGTCGAACGACTGGCATGCCGTCCACTTCTTCAAGCCGACCATCCTGTCCATCGGCTCGCCCATGCCCGAGTATCCCTGGCTGTTCAACGGCGCTGCCGACAAGCCCAACGCCAAGGGCCTGGCGCTGATCACCTACGTGCAATGGCTCGGGTCATGGTTGGAGAGTTATCCTTATTACGAGGACTACCAGCCCTCGCCGATCCACGGCCTGGCCGAGAAGGGAAAGGACCAGAAGTAATGAATCCCGCGATCAATCAACCCAGCAGGACCTCACGGGCGCAAGTGCTGACGACCATCGGCTTCGCGCTCTTGATCCTTGTTCCCAGCGTGCTCGGCTTCGCCAACAAGTTCCGCGAGTTCATCTTGCTCTCTCGTGGCGAGGTCGATGGTGTGTTCGCCATCACCCCGGTCGTGAACTATCTCCTGGCCAGCCTGGGGTTTTTCTGCCTCTTTTTCTGGGCAATCTATCACGGCATGTTTCGTGACATCGAGGCCCCCAAGTTTACTATGCTCGAGAATGAGCGGAAGCTCGATGAAGAGGAATGACTTCGAGCCGGCAGCGCTGCGGCGCGGCCCGCAGAGAGGATTGATCGCTCATGTCCCACACAACTGATAAACCGCCCCAGGTTCCCGCATCGTCGACCGCCGGCGACCCGACCGCGATGGCCGACGAGCTGCTCGTGGTCGGCGGCGCCGTCCCGTTCGACAAGACGACGGCCGAGGAAGAGAACCAATACCACCACTATACCGGCAACGCTATTCCCTGGTTCGTGAGAGGCATCTGGATCATCTTCTGGTGCTACGCGATCACGTACGTCGTGCTCTGGCTGCTGCCGTCACTCCAGTCGGAATTGCTGTCACCACCATGAGCCCCATGCAACCCCAGCCGCGGGTTTGCGACTACTGCCAGTCTCCCCTGCCTACGGGCTGGTGGGGCCGGTGGGCCGATCCGCCCAATGTCGAGGCGGCGGAGCTGTACTGCTGTCTGGGCTGCCGGATGGCCGCGGCCATCGTGCAGGAGAAAGGCGAGGCCGGCGCCGCGCGGGGAATGCTCACACGGCTTGGCCTTTCGATTTTCTTCTCGATGAACGTCATGGCCTTCACCATGGCCCTCTGGACGACCGACGTCTACGAGGCGGCCGGACCGGAGAACCAGCTTC
>JAFAHT010000091.1 GCA_019237095.1 Planctomycetaceae bacterium | reverse complement strand
GATGACGGCGTGTGCATGACTTGCACGAGCGGCGATCCCGCCTGCTGCTCGATGATCCAGGCCTGCTGCGACTGCATGGCTTCCATGTGCGCCGCTGGCTGCGTCTGCTGCATGTGCATGAACAACATGCCCGTTTGCTGCAGTTGCTGATCTCTTATGAACAGGTGCAGAGCCGGAATCGCGCTCTCTGCCTCTTCACGCCGTTCGCTTGCAATCCTTGCAACCGAGCGGCGTTCTACTGCGCCTTACAGTCGTGATTTGCGGGCCAGTGCCCGAGGTTAAGGCCGATCCGGAGAATGCCTTCGAGTTCAAGCTGTCCAAGTGAGATTGTCTTGCGTGTGGCTGGGCCGTTGCGATCGCTGAAACGGTTTGGTTCACAGGCGTTGCCCACGGAACGCTCTGACCGATCCGGTTCAATCGCTGCCCTTGGCCCGGTAGCTTCGCCAATCGATGCCGAGCTTGCGCATCCGGGAGCGGAGGGTATGAGGATTGATGGCGAGCCGGGCCGCGGCACCGTCGGGGCCTTCGATCCGCCCTTTCGTGCGGGATAGTGCGTATTGAATGTGGCGGGCCATGGCCTGATCGAGGGTCGGCAGAGACGGCTCCGCGGCGCTGGCTTCCTCGCGACGGGGTAATGGAGTCGGAGAGCTGAGCCGGCCCGGCGAGCCCAGCGCCCGGGCGATCTCGAGCCGCTTTCCCACACCCAGGATCGCCGCCCGTTCGATGACCGCGGCGAACTCGCGGACGTTACCAGGCCAAGGGTAATCGACCAGCAGATCGATGTCCTCGACCGTGGGAGCCAGCGGGGGCAATCCCAGCCGCTTGACGGCGCGGAGTGTGAAATAGGCGGCCAGCGCTGGAATGTCCGAAAGCCGGTCTCGCAAGGGGGGGAGATGGACCGGAAAGACTGCAAGCCGGTACCAGAGGTCCTGCCGGAATCGTCCCTCGGCGACCATGCTTTCGAGGTCGCGGTGGGTTGCGGCGACGATCCGCACATCCACGTGCCTGGGTCGCTCACCCCCGACGCGCTCGAACTGGCCGTCCTGAAGAATTCGTAGCAGCCTGACCTGGGCAGCCAGCGGGAGCTCGCCGCATTCATCGAGGAACAAGGTGCCACCGTCGGCTCGCTCGAACCAGCCTTTCCGATCTCCCACCGCCCCGGTGAAGCTGCCCCGCTCATGACCGAAGAGCTCGGAATCGACCAGTTCCGAGGGAATTGCCCCGCAGTTGACTCGCAGAAATGGTTTCGCCGCTCGCCGCGATCGGGTGTGAATTGTACGGGCGACCACCTCCTTGCCCGATCCAGTCTCCCCCAGAATCAACACGGGGGCATCCGACGGCGCCACCAGATCGATGTGCTCCATGACCTCTTTCAATCCCGTCTCGGCGCCGATCACCGAGTCCGTGATGTCGTGCCGTCCCAGTCGCGACAGCAGCGACCGATTGTCGGCTTCAACTGCCTCACGCAGCGAGATCAGCTCACGGACGCGATGATCGTTCTCCAACGCCACCGTGAACGGATCGACGAGGTCCCGCACCAGCGCCTCATGCTCCTCTCCGAAGTCCACGGAAGGACGGGCTCGTAGGGCCAGAACCCCGAGCATCCCCTCGCTGCCGTTCAGCGGCGCCACCAGGAAATGACCGGCAAGATCGGCCGGCAAAAGGCCCGGCAACTGCTTCTGAATCGGCCGATCACCGGCTCGCAGCAGATGACCCTCGCGGCACCACGCCACGATCCGATCAAGATCTTCCGGACTGCACTGCGTTTTCGCCCCTCCAGAAGCCTGGTCGGGGCGAACCAGCACTGCGGCCACTGTCTCCAGACTGGTTCTCGCCAGGTCGACGTGTCGAACCAGCAGGGTATCGAGGGGCAGCCCGGGGCTCAACAGCGGCATGACACGCGTCACCGACTCATCAATCCGAATGTGCCGGGAGACCTCACGCCAGACGTTCAGAAGCATCTGCGGCGACGAATCCATGAGGATCTATTTCTAGGAAATATCCTGGCGCACCTTGGAAATATCACGGCCTAGCTGTGTTATATCACAGTCCTTATCGCGACGTACACCTTTCAGCTCGAGAAAAAACTGCTCTAAGTCGATCGAGTTTCTGGGTATTCGCGGTGAATCACTCGCGCCGGTTCCAATCGTGCCTGGTCAAAGAAAGAAGGGCATGGTTCTTGCAATCATGGAGCCTGTTACTAGCACCTGTGCAGCGGGCTCTTGGTATCGGGTGTCCGCCCAAGTCGTCGGTTGGACGCGGGCATGCGACGTTCGTATTGTCGCGACGAGTGCCGGAGCGATCCTGGAAGCGTTTTTTCGGATGGTCACGGAATTGACACGCAAGTCCTCGAGAATCCAAACGAGGCCCATTGAGCCTAGAGAAATTATTCAGGAGTATCCGATGAATCGAAATCGTCGTCAGGGAGCCGGTTTCACCCTGATCGAGCTGCTGGTCGTCATCGCCATCATTGCCGTCTTGATCGCGCTGCTTCTGCCGGCCGTTCAAGCAGCGCGTGAAGCCGCCCGCAGAGCTCAGTGCACCAACAACCTCAAACAGATCGGTCTGGCGCTGCACAACTATGCAGACGCCAACTTAGCGTTTCCCCCCGCGGGGCAATCATCGAACTACACGACAAGTCCTCCTCAGAATCAGTACGTGGACGGGGCCTATTCCGTGTTCCCGCGGATCCTTGCTTTCATGGAAGGCGGGACGACCTTCAACGCCCTGAATTTTTCGCTCGATTACAACGACCTCTCCGGAGCGAACTACACGGGGGCGTCGCAGGTGATCAGCATTTTTCTTTGCCCTTCTTCCCCGAACGCGGCGGCCGGCCATGATGCCATTGGAGACCCGAACGGGGCTCCATTCGAGGCAAATGGCCCGGGTTACGGCCTGACCGACTACGGCGCGACCTGCTACACCGATATCGATCCCTTGGGTCAATCGAATCCGGCGAATGGCGCGACTACGGTTGTACCTTACCGGAACAAGTTTTCCCGGGTCGACGGTCTGCTCAAGCTGGGTAAGACCACAATCGCTGAATGCACCGACGGCCTGAGCAACACGCTCGCCATCGCGGAGGTTGCCGGTCGCAATGCCTCTTATGTCAGTCAGTATGCCGAGAACTACTATGGAGGACCCTTGCTGCCGGCCCCTATCCGCAATGTTCCCGGCTTCGCCGCGGGCGCAGGACGCCGCTTCTGGAGATGGACCGAGCCCCATGACAGCCTGGGCGTTTCCGGCGCCATCAACAACAAGTCGCTGCCAGACCATGAGACCTCGAATTATCAGTTATATCCTGGAACCCTGGGCACCGCGGGCAACAAGGCCGGAAACAACCAGTCGCTCTACTCCTACCACCCCGGCGGTATCAATGCTCTCTTCGGTGACGGCAGCGTGCACTTCCTCAGGGACAGCACCAGCGTTATCGTCCTGAGGTGGCTCACCTCGCTCAATGGCGGTGAGGTCATCTCGTCCGATTCGTATTGAGGCCCCCCCTGGTATTCTGGCTCAGTAGCGTGCCGGTGGGCTCATTGAATGAGGCGAGAGGGGCTGGCCGAGCGCCTGGATCTTCCTTCCGGGCGGAACGCCGGCCTCCTCCCGTTTCCCGAGGAGATCTGATGAACCGTCTTTTTCTTGCTCTCTTCGCGCTGGTGCTGGCGATCCCGCTTGCGGGCTGTCAATCGCGGGGTGTGTCAACGTCGGATACCCTCAAGATCGGCGCCTACTCGGTCGTTCGCGAGGTGATTCACGACGGCCTGATTCCCGCCTTCGCGGCCCGCTGGAAAAGCGAGACCGGCCGCGAGGTTCAGTTCGAGGAGTCGTACAGTGGCTCCGGCGCCCAGGCCCGGGCGATCACCACGGGTTTCGACGCCGACCTGGTGATCCTGTCGCATGAGGGCGACATGGAAGTCCTCGTCAAGGACGGAAAGGTCAAGTCGGATTGGAACTCCGGACCGCATCGGGGCATTCTGACCCACAGTTTGGTGGTGATTGGTCACCGGCCAGGCAATCCCAAGCAGATCCGGGATTGGGCTGACCTGGGCCGTCCAGGAGTGGGGGTGCTCTACCCTGACCCGAAGACCTCGGGAGGCGCGCGCTGGAACATCAACGCCATCTACGGGGCGGCCCTGCTGGCCGCGACCGAGGCCGGGAAGGGACAGGCCGACCTTTCCTCCGTGCGTGACCTCATGTCTCGCATCCAGGCCAATGTGATCAACATGGACCCATCGGGCCGACAAAGCATGGCCAATTTCGCCGAGCGTCAAACCGGTGATGCGGTTGTCACCTATGAAAACGAGCTGTTGTTCCAGAACAAGGAAGGCGAGCCGATTCCCTACGTGATTCCCCGTTCCACATTGCTGATCGAAAGCCCCGCGGCGCTGGTCGAGGGTTCGGTCAAACGGCACGGCAATCGCGCGCTCGCGGAGGCGTTTCTCGAGTTCCTGCTCTCGGCCGAGGGGCAACAGATCTTCGCCGACTACGGGTTCCGGCCCGTCAACCCCGACGCCAAAGCGTCGTCCAGCGTGCCTGCATTGCCCGAAAAGCTCTTCACCATGGCCGACCTGGGAGGCTGGGCCAAGGTCGAGGAAGCTCTCTACGGTTCCAACGGACTCTGGACCACGATCGCCGCCGAGCGATCCCAATCAAGAGGGAGATGATCGGTCATGGCGGCCCATGCGGTGACAACCCACAATCGCCGTTTCGACCTGGCCTTGAGGTGGACGACCTTGTTCTACCTCGGGGTCATGGTCGTCCTGCCCATGGTGACGCTCAGCGTGCAGGCCGCCAGGCCCGGCTTCCAGCCGTTCTGGCGTGCTCTGGTTGATCCCTATGCCTGGCACGCCCTGAAACTCACGTTCTTCACGGCCCTCGTGATGGTCGTGATCAACGCCGTGACGGGCACTGCGACCGCCTGGGTCCTGGTGCGTTATAACGTCCCCGGACGCAGCCTCGTCAACGCCCTGATCGACCTTCCCTTCGCGGTGCCGACCGTCGTCACCGGCTTGATGCTCGTGGTTTTGTATGGTCCTACGAGCGTGATCGGAACGGTTCTGGGACGCTTCGGCTGGGGGGTCATCTACCACCAGCCGGGAATCGTGCTGGCGCTCCTGTTCGTTTCCTATCCGTTCGTGATCCGGAGCGTTCAACCGGTCTTGATGGAGCTTGACCGGGCCGAGGAAGAGGCTGCCGCAACGCTCGGCGCTGGGGCCTGGACAACGTTTCGCCGGGTCACGTTCCCCGCCCTCTGGCCGTCGATCCTGACCGGCTCGGGGCTGTCCTTCAGCCGGGCCCTGGGAGAGTTCGGCAGCGTGGTCATGGTCGCCGGCAATCATCCGCTCCTGACCAAGACCGCACCATTGCACATCTACGGAGAGATCGAGAGCGGAAACCGCCATGCCGCCTTGGTGGTCTCGGCGGTCCTGCTGGCCAGCTCGCTCTTGATCCTGCTCGGGCTCAATGCCTTGCAGCGGCGGGGAGGAGTCAATCATGGCGACTGATCTGAGCCTGGATGAGTCGAACCTGCCAGTTCCCGCCCCGAACCTTTGGCAGGCCGTCCGCCCGTCGTCGCTGGGACGCGGGCTCCTGGTCGGCGCGGTGCTGGCCTGGTTCGCGATCCTGATCCTGGTGCCGAGCCTGGCCCTGGCGCGCCAGGTCTTTTTGGGTGGTCTGAAACCGTTTCTCCAGGCCGTGGCCCGGCCCGAGGTGCAGCGTGCCTTCGGCATGTCACTCGGAATCACCGCCCTGGCCACCGTGGTGAACACAGTCTTCGGAATCGGGCTGGCCCTGGTGCTGACCCGGCAGCGGTTCTGGGGCCGCGCCCTGGTCGACGGCGTGGTGGATTTGCCTTTCGCCATCTCGCCGATCGTCGCGGGACTGATGCTCGTCGTCCTGTATGGACCGGAGGGATGGCTGGGCCGCTGGCTCGAGCCGCACGGGGTCCGGGTGGTTTACGCGATACCCGGGATGATCCTGGCCACCATGTTCGTGACCGTCCCCTTTGTTGTGCGGGAGCTTGTGCCGGTGCTCCGCGAGCTGGGCGAAGAGTACGAGCAGGCAGCGCATACCCTGGGCGCGGGCCGCTGGCGGACCTTCTGGAGGGTCACCTTACCCTCGATCCGGTGGGGCGTCGCCTACGGAGTGACCCTGACGGTGGCCCGGTCGCTGGGCGAATTCGGTGCCGTCCTTGTCGTCTCGGGCAACGTGATCGGCCACACCCAGACAGCCACGCTTTACATCCAGGAAGGCGTTGAGAGCTTCCATACCGAGGGCGCCTATGCCGCCAGCCTTGTCCTGGCGGCGATCTCGTTCATCCTGCTGGTGGGAATGGACTTCATCCGCAAGCACCTTGAAGGTGGAAGGGAGAATCGGCCATGACCATCGCGAGCAGCTCAAGTACCGGAGTTTTCCGCTCAACCGAACCGCGATCGAAGTCCGACCCCGTTGCGGGGCATTCCTGGTTAACGACCCAGGCAGCAACCAAGGAGTCAACCGTGGCGATCGAAGTCAGAAACCTCTCCAAGCGCTATGGCACGTTCCAGGCCATCAAGGATGTCTCGTTCGAGGTCATCGCTGGCCAGCTCGTCGCCCTTCTGGGTCCCTCCGGATCGGGCAAGAGCACGATCCTGCGAATCATCGCCGGGCTGGAAGTGGCCGACACGGGAGGCGTCCTGCTGACGGGCGAAGATGCCACCCGCCTGTCCGTGCAGGAGCGCGGCGTGGGCTTCGTTTTTCAGCACTACGCCCTGTTTCGCCACATGACCGTACGCAACAATATCGCGTTCGGCCTCAAGGTGCGCAAGCTGCCCAAGTCGGATATCAGGGCCCGGGTCGACGAGTTGCTGGAACTCGTGCAACTTACCGGCTATGCCGGCCGCTATCCGTCTCAGCTCTCGGGAGGGCAGCGGCAGCGGGTCGCCCTGGCGCGGGCGCTTGCGCCACGCCCGAAGGTGTTGCTCCTGGACGAGCCCTTTGGGGCCCTCGACGCCAAGGTTCGCGACGAGCTTCGCGTCTGGCTGAGAAAACTGCACGACGAGGTTCATGTCACGAGCCTGTTCGTCACCCACGATCAGCGCGAGGCCTTCGAGGTGGCCGATCAGTTCATCGTTCTGAACGAGGGGAAGGTGCAGCAAGTCGGCCCTCCCCAGAGCCTCTACTTGCGGCCCTCCAGCCCATTCGTAGCCCAGTTCCTGGGCCAGGTCAACATCCTTCCCCTGGAGACGATCCAGCTTGGCCCTCGGTCCGAATCACCCTTCCCTTCGTCGCTATCCGAACTCGCCTTGCAGTCCGATGTCCAGATCTACGTGCGGCCGCACGACATGGAGGTCCAGCGCGAGCGGAACGGCCGTCCCTGCTGGCGCGCGCGGGTCGAGCGTCTCACCCCGCTCGGAGGTGTCGTGCGCATGGATCTCTCGATCAACGGCGACCACCGGATCCAACTCGAGCTCATCAGCGACCAGACGCTCGACCTCGAGTTCGCCCCCGGCGATACGGTTTTCGTCACACCCCGTCATATGAACGTGTTCGATGCCCAAAGCCATACGTTTCATCCCGTCGTCCTGGGTCGCGAAACCGAAGCGAGGGCGTGAACGACACGACCGTCAGCGTCTCGCTTCAGGAGCCGGCGGCGGGCCCCTCGGCAAGCCGTGCCACGAACTCGGCATGCTCGGGGGTTGACAGGCCGAGGTCGACCACGGCTCGAAGGCGGCGGGTATCCCCCGCAAGCAACGCTTGGGGGTCAAGCCAAAGTCCCGGAAATGAGATCAGACGGTAGAGACCGTCTTCGTCCAGCGGGCGCTCAATCAGTGTGCCCTGCTCTTGTCGGAAGAGGAAGACCTCGACGGGATCGAGCGCACGTACAAGGTACTCGAGAACTCCAGCCTGTTCATAATCGGCAAGCTTCGGGCCGAGGTCGACATACCGCGTCGCCCTGGACACCTCGGATAATCAGCTCCGGCGCGCCCCGCACAAAGCCTTGCTCATTGCTCGTGCGTCCACCGCACTCGGGCAAGACACGGAGCAATCCATCGGAATGCCGGATTTTCACCAAAAACAGATCCAAAATTATTCTGAAACGCCCGCCAGCGACGTAAGCTTCTATAAGGATGGACCTCCTTGATGAAGGGAACGCTGGTGGACACCGTGATGGTATTCCACCGACAAGACCTTGAGTTTTTTCGGCATCTCCGAAAAAATTAGAAGATTCGATCGAAGGGAAATGTCGGACGGAGCTCCATTCCTCAGAAATCTCATGGACAAAGAGGGCAGTCCGAGGGAAACTTAATGCTCCTGCCATGATCTCAAGAATCACGGCGAGCGAGCTTCGACCGCCGAGATGTCTGGCCTTGGTTCCTCTCCGATCAATCCTCCGGTTCGTTCTCAACACACAAACGCACCCTTTTGGTTGACTCGGTCGAATCCACAGGAGACTCGGTCGAATTCACGGGGATGGGTTTTCGTTCTCAAGGAGCCGGCAAAACAGGAGGTCACGTTTCATGATTCCTTCACACGTTCCAACCATGTCCTTTCTTTCTGGCGGCGAAACCGAGAATCGGCTGCCGCTGGACGCAATCTTCGCTCCCCGGACGGTTGCCGTGATCGGTGCGTCCGAGAAGCAAGGGAGTGTCGGCCGGGCCGTTCTCTGGAACCTGATCAGCAACCCGTTCGGCGGCACAGTCTATCCGATCAATTCCAACCGGCCCAACGTGCTGGGGATCAAGGCCTACAAGGACATCAAGTCAGTCCCCGATCCGGTCGATCTGGCGGTGGTGATCACACCGGCGGCGTCGGTGCCCGGCGTGATCAGCGAATGTGTTGATGCCGGTGTGACCGGGGCGATCGTGATCTCGGCCGGCTTCAAGGAAAGCGGTCCGGAAGGGGCTCGGCTCGAGCAGGAGCTGCTCAAGGAGGCACGCCGGGGGGGGATGCGAATCATCGGGCCCAACTGCGTGGGCGTGATGCGACCTTACAGCGGCATGAACGCGACCTTTGCCGCTCAGACCGCTCGGCCTGGTTCGGTCGGTTTCATCAGCCAGAGCGGCGCCCTGTGCACGGCCATCCTCGACTGGAGCCTCCGAGCGCACGTCGGATTCAGTGCGTTCGTCTCGATCGGCTCGATGCTTGATGTCGGCTGGGGCGACCTGATCGATTATCTCGGTGATGACCCTTATACCAAGAGCATCGTGATTTACATGGAATCGATCGGCGATGCGCGCTCGTTCCTGTCGGCCTCGCGTGAGGTGGCGCTGACCAAGCCGATCATCGTGCTCAAGGCGGGGCGGACGGAAGCGGCGGCCAAGGCAGCCGCGTCGCACACGGGATCCTTGACCGGCAGCGACGAGGTCCTGGACGCCGCCTTCCGACGAGTGGGCGTGCTGCGGGTGAATTCGATTTCCGAGCTTTTCGACATGGCCGAGGTGCTATCCAAGCAGCCCCGGCCCAAGGGACCGCGGCTGGCGATCCTGACCAACGCCGGCGGCCCCGGAGTCCTGGCGACCGACGCGCTGATTGAGGACAAGGGGGAGCTGGCCCCACTCTCGGCCGAGACCATGGCCGCGCTTGATGCAATTCTCCCGGCCGCGTGGAGCCACAGCAATCCGATCGACATCTTGGGCGACGCCGACCCCAAGCGTTATGCCAGCTCGCTGGAGATCACGGCGAAGGATTCCAACATCGATGGTCTGCTTACGATCTTGACTCCACAGGCCATGACCGACCCCACGGCCACGGCGGGGGACCTCCGGCAGCACGCCAAGATCAGCGGCAAGCCAGTCCTGGCCAGTTGGATGGGGGGCGCCGCCGTCGAGGCCGGTCAGGAGATCCTCAACCAGGCGGGCATTCCCTCCTACGAATACCCCGATACGGCCGCCCACGTCTTCACGCTCATGTGGAGCTCGTCGTACAACCTTCAGGGGCTGTACGAGACGCCAAACGGGCCGGTCGACAGCGAGACCGCGACCAATGCCAGAGAGCGCGCAGAGGCGATCATCGCCCCCGTCCGCCGTCGGGGCCGGACCGTGCTCACCGAACCCGAATCGAAGCAACTGCTGGCTGCCTACGGGATCCCCACGATCAAGACCGTGGTTGCCGAGACCCTTGACGCGGCCGTGGCCGCCGCTGAAGACCTCGGCTACCCGATCGTGCTGAAGATCCATTCCGAGACAATCACCCACAAGACCGAGGTGGGAGGAGTCCAGTTCAACCTGAGAGACGCCGACGCGGTGCGCGCGGCCTTCCACGCCATCGAGAAGTCGGTTTGCGAACGCGTTGGCGCCAAACACTTCCAAGGCGTCAGCGTCCAGCCCATGATCGAGCTCGACGGCTATGAGCTGATCATCGGCAGCAGTCTCGATGCACAGTTCGGACCGGTCCTCCTCTTCGGCACCGGCGGCCAGCTCGTCGAGGTTTTCAAGGACCGCTCGCTAGCCTTGCCTCCGCTCAATACCACCCTGGCCCGGCGGATGATGGAGCAAACGAAGATCTACACCGCGCTGCGGGGAGTCCGTGGCCGCCGGTCGGTCGATATCGCCGCCCTCGAGCAGCTCATGGTCCGGTTCAGTCAACTTATCGTCGAGCAGAAGTGGATCAAGGAGGTCGACATCAATCCCTTGTTCGCCTCTCCCGAGCAGCTCCTGGCGCTGGACGCCCGGGTTATCGTTCACGGGCTCGATGTCCGCGTCTGCGACCTTCCACGTCCGGCCATCCGCCCTTACCCCACCCAATACATCACTACCTGGACCGACGAGGATGGAACCCAGGTCGTCATTCGGCCAATCCGCCCCGAGGACGAGCCACTGCTGGTCAAGTTTCACGGTACTCTTTCCGAGCGCAGCGTCTCGCTTCGCTACTTCCATGCCATGAAGCTCACAGCCCGCGTTGCCCACGAGAGATTGACCCGGATCTGCTTCACCGATTATGACCGTGAGATGGCGCTTGTGGCCGATCGCGAGAATCCCGAGACCGGTGAGCACGAAATCCGGGGCGTGGGCCGCCTGAGCAAGGTCCGGGGCACCGATGATGCTGAGTTCGCGCTGGTCGTTAGCGACCCCTATCAGGGACTGGGACTGGGCACTGAACTGGTCAGCCGTCTTCTCCAGGTGGGCCGTGATGAGAACATCAACCGAATCTTTGGCGACATCCTTCCGGAAAACATCGAGATGCAGCGCATCTGCGAGAAACTCCACTTCGAGTTGACTCATAATGTCAAGGAATCGCTGATCCGAGCAACGACCAAGCTGTGAGCCGAGCCGAACCAAGCCAGGAGAAGTTCCGTTCCCATAGGTGGTTGGCGACCCATGGCCACGCTACAACGACTCCGAGCGTAGAACCCAGACCTGCCAGAGAGTACCAGGTCTCCCATCTCCCAGGGCCGTTTCATGCTCGCATTTGGACCGGATTTGGGAGAGCGAGGCTCCTGCCGAGCCTCTTCATTTCCCCCAGATTGCGGACTGGCTCGGCGGACTACCCTTCGGGCGGTGCCCCCTCGCCCTGGCACGCTGCAAAGTTGGTCTTGACCGCCCTCTGATCCCGACTGCTTTCGTTGCGAATCTGTTTCGTTCGGCGAGGGTCTCCAGACCACTGCCGTGAACATCTTCAGGCCACTGCGACCCCTCGCTTCTCTTTCTTGAGTCAGAGCTGATGGGCTTCCAGGATCCGGTACACAGAGCTATGCGTCCGCTTCTGCTGGTTCTGCTTTTGCTGCTGTGGGCGTCGCTTCCTCGGCGGCGCCTTCAGCCACCGGTCCTTCCAGACGTCGCTCAACAGCTCGCTCAGACGGGCTTTGACCCGGACCACCGTCCGGGGCTGCTCGAAGTACTCGATCGTTTCCTCCGCACGGATCGTTACGCTCCAAGCGATGAATGGTACCATCGCGCTGGACTACGCCCGAAAACGCGTCGGTGTGTCGGACCGACGCGCGCAAAAACGCGGTGGCACGCAGTAGAGTGGGGAGGGACGGCCGCTGACATGGTTCAAATCCAGTCGCCCCGATCTAAGCTAGTTTGAAAGCCCTTCGGCGTTCGTGCCGGAGGGCTTTCTCGTTACGCAGACGAGTGTTGGGTCGTCGCTGCAGCGGTCACAGGGCGGGCTGGTACATCTGGTCAACGGATGCCGCGGCGACGCCGAGTTCGGTGGCGACCGCGGCGACCGCGTGCTGGGCGACGTTGAGGTCTACCCGACCGTCGGAGGTGAAGTATGGGCCGATGTAGCGCTCGTAGTATCGCTGAACTTCATCAGGGGTCAGCCGGCCGAGGAACGAGGCGATGTAGTCGACGGCCAACTGGGGTTGTTCGGCGATCGTGAGAAGGGCTCGCTGGTTGGCCCGCACCAGCGCCTGCAGCGCCGGGTTGTCGAGCGGGATACGAGCGGGGTCCACGGCGATCCCCACGGTGGGGATCTGGAAGTGGTCGCCGACCCAGGACAGGACCGAAAAGCCCTCCTCGCCGGCGACCTGTTCGGGCGCTAATGTGCTGCCCACGTAGGCCGCATCGATCGAACCGTCGCGAAGGTGCCGCAGATCCATCTGGTAGTCACCCGGGGCTCGTACGACGCATTGCAGGTCGCGATCGGGGTCGAGACCGTGCCTGCGCAGCACGATCCGCGCGAAACAGCCGGGTGCGGTGCGGGGTGCGTGGATCGCCAGTCGGCGCCCGCGAAGATCATCCATGGATCTCACCTCGCCACGCCCGAGGAACCAGAACAGCGGACGATGAGTGTTGACGGCCAGCACATTCCATGGGATGCCGTTGGTCAGCCGTGACAACAAGGCCCGGCCCAAACCGATGGTTGCGCCACCGCGCAGGCGCTCGGTCTCCCACCTGATTCCGTCGCGGACGGCGACGTGGACACCTTCATCCTCGAAATATCCCTCCTGATCGGCCACATACGCGACCAGTTCTTCGTGAATACCACGCCCGACGTAGGTCAGATCGATCGTGTGCATCGGTATTGCCTTTCTCCCAATCTCGGACAGTGCGCTCGCGATCGTTGCGTTCAGTCCATTGCAAGGCCCCCGTTGACCGGAAGGTAGTGGCCGGTGGTGAAACCGGAATCCTCACTTGCCAAGAACGCCACCGTCTTGGCGACATCCTCGGGACGGACCAGTCGTCGCATCGGCGTGGCCGCGGCGAGCTCGCGCATCCGCTCGGTCGTTAATTGCTCGGTCACCCTGGTTCCCTCCACCGTGGCCGGTGCGACGAGGTTGGCGGTGATCCCGTGCGGTGCAAGCTCCAAAGCGATGTACCGCACGAACTGGTCCAGGGCCGCCTTCGCGGTGCCCAGCGTGATCATCCCATCACGCGCATGACGCGACAGCCCGGTACTCAGATAGATCAGCCGACCGTATCCGCGCGAGACCATTCCCGGCACAACGGCCTTCGTTGTCAGGAACGCGGCACGCAGTTCGCTGTCCAGCTTGCCGCCGAGCTGCTCCCAGCTCAGCTCGGCGAACGAGGTGATGGCAAACGGCGTCAACGCGTTGTGCACCAGCACGTCCGTCCTACCCCACCGCTCTTCGATTTCATCGACCATGGCGGTGACGTCGTTAGGCACGGTGACGTCGGCTTTAATCGCCACGGCTTCGCCGCCGGCCGCGGCGATGGTCGCCACCACCTCCTCGGCCTGTGCTGCACTGGCGCGGTGGTTGACGACCACCCGGTACCCGTGTTCGGCTAGTACCAATGCGGTTGCCGCACCGATTCCCCGGCTGGCCCCCGTGATCAGGGCGACTCGTACCATCATCCTTACCTCCTCTTAGGCAGTAGAGAGGTGACCAGGTCCTCTTGGGGGACCTGCGGTGGGTATTTCCCCAGCCGTCCTTGGCGCGTCTTGATTTATCAGTATACGCAGCTATTATTTCGTATCGCAAGCGTATGCAGGCGATTTCGCTCGGCTTTCTCTGATCCGCGCGTGCGAAAGGGGATGAGATCATGCCACTCGTTCGAATCGACTTGCGCAAGGGCAAGGACCTGACCTACCGCCAGGAGATCGCCCGCGTCGTCTATGAGGCGATGGTCGCCGTCGCGGGGGTACCGGCCAACGCTCGCTTCCAGGTCGTGAGCGAACACGACGCCGATAACTTCCTCTTCGATCCGGGCTATCTCGGCATCGACCGCAGCGATGACTTGGTCATCATCCAGATCACGTGGAACGAGGGCCGTACGGCCGACCAGAAGAAGGCGCTGTACAAGGCGATCACTGACGGGCTCGCAAAGGCACCGGGCATCCGCCCCGAGGATGTCTTCATCAACCTCGTCGACGTCAGGAAGGAGAACTGGTCCGTCGGCAAGGGCGAAGCCCAGTACGCGTCTTGGAAAGACGCGTACTGGGAAGGAACGGCTGGTCAGCGGGGTGGAGAGAGCACGCTTTAGGAGGAGAAAGCACATGGAGCCGCGACGACTCGGCAAGCAGGGTTTGACCGTCTCCCCGATGGGACTCGGCTGCATGGGTATGAGCGATGCCTACGGGCCGGCCGACGAAGCCGAGTCCGTCGCGACCATCCACCGGGCCCTGGAACTGGGGATTAATCTTCTCGACACGTCGGACGCCTACGGCCCGTTCACCAACGAGGAGCTGGTCGGCAAGGCGATCCGCGGCCGGCGTGACGAAGTGAGGGTGGCCACGAAGTTCGGCTTCGTGGGCGGCACGGACGGTAGGGGGGGAGGGGGCATAGACGGACGGCCGGAGCACGTGCGCGAGGCCTGCGAAGGCTCGCTCCGGCGGTTGGGGGTCGATCACATCGACCTCTACTACCAGCACCGTGTCGATCCCAACACTCCGATTGAAGAAACCGTCGGCGCGATGGCGCAACTGGTCAAAGAAGGAAAGGTCCGCTACCTCGGGCTCTCGGAAGCAAGCCCAGACACACTGCGACGAGCGATGAACGTGCACCCGATCACGGCGCTGCAAACGGAATATTCGCTCTGGACCCGCGATCCCGAATCGAACGGAGTCCTCACTACGTGCCGCGAACTCGGCATCGGCTTCGTCGCCTACAGCCCGCTCGGCCGCGGATTTCTCACTGGACAATTCAAGCGTTTCGAGGACCTCGCTCCCGATGACTATCGCCGCAACTCGCCCCGCTTCCAGGGTGCAAATTTCGAGAAGAACCTCGATCTCCTGCGCAAAGTCGAA